>NZ_JAMYMO010000008.1:0-275425 GCF_040318575.1 Mesorhizobium sp. M1088
CCCCCCCCCCCCCCCCCCCCCCCCCCCCCCCCCCCCCCCCCCCCCCCCCCCCCCCCCCCCCCCCCCAAAGACGGGCGCGGCGACCGACGGTCGCCCGCTCGTCTTCGGAATTCGCCCTGAAGACGTCTATCTCGAGACCGGCGCGCCGGTCGAGGCGCGGGTCCACGATGTCGAGAACCATGGCGTCGAAAAGATCCTGACGCTGCGGGTCGGCGACACCATGCTGCGCGCCACCGTGCCGGCCAGGACCGACGTGCAGATAGAGCAGCCGGTGCGCTTTGCCTGGAACCCGGACAAGGTGGTGCTGTTCGACAAGGGCAGCGGAATAAGCCTGCGTCACGCCGGCTAAGTACAAGCCTCTTTGCTGCAGCTAGAACGGATGCGTTCAAATCGAGCCGTGCATACCGCTCTAAACCATGTGTTTTAGCCGCATTTGTGCGACGTCGAGTGATTCCCTTGGCTGCTAAATGCTCGAGTCTTCCCGTCATCCCCCATACGGGGGATGCGGATGCTCCGATTTGTCGAATAGGCTGATCCTTTGGTCCCAAACGGGCTTTGCAAGCCCAATTTGGAGGCCCAAAACGGAGGGTTGGCTATGGGAACTCTATTTCGCGGTTTTGCGACGATCCTACTCGTCGCCGGTATGGGATTGTCGGCGGCGCATCTGGGCGAGGCGCAGGCAGCCAAGAAAGTTGTCGCCGGCGCGAAGGTCGACGCCAAAAAGATCAAGGATCTCAACGGCACGGTCAATCTGTCCACCAGCGACTGCAAGCTGTTGTTGAGCGGCACCGTCGTGGAAGTCTCGGATGGCAGGTGCGGGGCTTCCGGCAAATATTGCAAGAGCAGCGCCGGCTCGGCCTGCATCACCGAGCAATAACCCGGCCAACGTTTAGCCGGCCTGGCGGATATCAGCCTGTTCCTCGGCCCGGAAATGGCTAGGCGGCGATCCGATGACCCGTTTGAAGGCGCGGCTGAAGGAGGCGTCGGATTCGTAGCCGAGACGAGCCGCGACGACGGAAATCTTGAGCCGGTCGCGGACCAGCCATTGCCTCGCCTGGTGCATCCGCACCTGCGTGACGTACTTTGCCGGTGTTTCGCCGACAATGGTTGCGAAGCGCTCGGCGAAACCTGATCGCGAGGCACCCATCATCTTCGCCAGAGCTTCCACCGTCCAGTCGCGGTTCGGTTCCAGATGGATCGCGGCCAGCACCCGGCCGATCTCGCGGTCCCTGACCGCCGCAATCCAACCGGAAGAGTCGCCGCAGCCGCGCTCGACCCATGAGCGGATGACGGTCGCGGCGAGCACATCGGCCAGCCGCGCCAGGATGCCGCCGGAGCCGACGCGCTCCATCGTCACCTCGCGGGCCATCGCTTCCAGCAAATGCGGGATACCTGGCTCATAGGCCTCCAACTCATGTGCGCGCATCACGTCCGGCATCATGCCGAGCAAGGGGTGCAAGCCATCGAGATTGAAATACATGCTGCCGAAAAACAGCAAGGTCCCCGGACGGCAGCCGGGCATGCCGTCATTCGACATGCAATAGACACCCTTGCAGATTTCCTCGACCTCATAGCCGTGGATCGGCGCCGCCTCGGTACCCGGCTCGCTCGCCAGCGTGTGGGCTGAGCCGCGCGGCAACAATACCGCGTCGCCAGCCTTCAGTTCCACCCATTCGCCGGACGGCTGCAGCAACCAGCAGCCTTTGCGGCCGATGAAATGAAACCGTGCCGCCGCCTGAGCCGGAAAATGGATGCCCCAGGGTTCCTTCATCTCGCAACGGCCGTAATCGACGCCTTCGAGGCGCAATCCGCGCAATATGTCTGTCAGCGGATCACCGGTGACGGGGATTTTGGACGAACGGTCAAGCATAATGGTGTTTCTAGCATGGAAACTCCAGACAGTCACTCCCTATGTTGCACTGCAGCCAGATGCTGCGCTGCAACCAGATCGGAGATCCCTCATGACCGAACCCGCGACAGGCGTCATGGACGCCGTTCTCGACCCATCGGAAACCGGCGAACGATCCGAGCCCGCATGGGGGGCAGTGGTCTCCCTGGCGCTCGGAGTCTTCGGCCTGGTGACCGCGGAATTTCTGCCTGCCAGCCTGCTGACGCCGCTTGCGCAGGATCTCGGCATCACCGAAGGCGCCGCCGGGCAGGCGGTAACGGCAACCGCCGTCATTGGCGCGATTGCGGCGCCGACCATGGCCATTGTCACCAAGCGGCTGGACCGCAGGTTGGTCATGTGGGCGCTGACGGTGCTGCTTGTGCTGTCAAACCTGGTGGCGGCGTTTGCGTCCTCGCTTCCCGTTCTTCTGATTGCCCGCATCATGCTCGGGATCAGTCTTGGCGGCTTCTGGTCGATGTCGGCAGCCATGGCGATGCGGCTCGTTCCGATGCGGCTGATGCCGCGCGCCATGTCGATCATTCTCACCGGCGTTTCGGTGGCGACGGTCTGCGCGGCTCCGGTCGGCGCCTATGTCGGCGACATCTGGGGCTGGCGGACGGCGTTCATGATCGCCGCCGTGGTCGGAGCGCTGGCGCTGCTGGTGCAGGTGGCTACCATTCCGAAGCTGCCGCCTGCAGGTACGGCAGGTTTTCGCACGCTGCTGGAGGTGATGAAGCGGCCGATGATCAGGGTGGCACTGCTGGTGGTACTACTGGTCGCCTCGGGACATTTTGCCGGCTTCACCTATGTCCGCCCGTTTCTCGAGAAGGTGCCCGCGCTGGACATCGAGACGATCTCGCTTGTGCTGCTCGCCTACGGCATTGGTGGCTTCTTCGGCAATTTTGCCGGCGGCTTCATTGCCGAACGCAGCCTCAAGGCAGCCGTCAGCCTGGCGCCCCTGCTGATCGCGTTTTCGGCGCTCCTGCTGCTGGTGGTCGGAGGTTCACCCGTCGTGGCTGCAATAGCAGTGGCCAGCTGGGGCTTTGCCTTCGGCGCCGTCCCAGTCGGGCTGCAGACCTGGCTGGTGCGGGCCGCCCCCGATCAGGCGGAAAGCGCCGGTGGGCTCATGGTTATGACGTTCCAGGTCGCCATTGCGTTGGGCGCCGTCTTCGGCGGCCTGCTTGTCGACAATACCGGCGTTGCCACCGCCTTCGCCTATTGCGCGGCGGCGACGTTGCTTGCGGCACTGGCGGCGTTCTTCCTTGGCCCCAAGCCGATCGACGACCCCAAGGCCTAAACGGAACGGCCGTCGAAGTCGAAGACCGGCACGGCGGCGACGTCCAACGCCTCGATGCAATTAATATTGATATAGGCACTTCGCCCGCTCCCTTCGCCGACATCCTCGGCGAAGGGGTGAATGCCGCAGCTGCGGCAGAAGCGGTGGGCGATGACATGGTTGCCGAAGCTGTAGCGGCCGAGATCATCGCCCCAGGCAAGCACCCGCATGCTCTCATGCGGAACTGCCCATAGCAGTGCACCCTTGCGCGAGCAGATCGAGCAATTGCACCGAACGGCTCCGGTCAGCTCGCCTTCGACCTCGAACGCGACCTTGCCGCAGTGGCAGCTGCCTTGGTAGAGCATCGCGCCTTCCTCCTTCGGTTCGACAGGTGCAAATCCGACCGTGCCGGGCTATGTCTCCTGCGGCCAGTTTCTGGCTGCTACCTTAAGACGTTGCAAGCGCGCGGAGTCCGACACCGAAAAATGCAATCAGCCCGCGATCACCTCGAAGCAATTCTTTCGTCTCTTGCCGCTCGCGTCGACGATGAGAGGGTTTTCGTAAAGCTCTACCCGGAAGCCGCCCGGGCGGCGGCGGACGCCACCGATGCGCGGCGAAAAGCCGGCGTCACGCTCGGGCCGCTCGATGGGGCGATCGTCTCGATCAAGGATCTGTTCGATGTCGCCGGCGAGCCGACCACGGCGGGCTCTCTGCTGCTCGCCAACGCAGCGCCGGCGCTGCGGGATGCCATTGTCGTGCAAAAGTTGCGCCAGGCCGGTGCAATCATCCTCGGCAAGACCAACATGACCGAGTTCGCCTTTACTGCGATCGGCGTCAATCCACATTATGGCACGCCCGGCAATGCTAGCGATGCCAGCCGTATTCCGGGCGGCTCCTCCTCAGGCGCCGGCGTTTCGGTGGGCGAAGGCACCAGCGAAATCTCCATCGGTTCCGATACCGGTGGTTCGGTGCGCATTCCGGCATCGCTGAATGGCGTCGTCGGTTTCAAGCCGACTGCGCGGCGCGTGCCGCTTGCGGGTGCGTTTCCGCTGTCAGCCACGCTGGACTCGATCGGTCCGCTGGCCCGCACCGTCGCCGAATGTGCGGCGGCCGATGCAGTGATGTCGGGCGAAAACCTGGCGGCACTGTTGCCGCTGCCGCTGGACGGCCTGCGCATCGGTATTGCGCGCGGCGTGCTGTTCGATGATACGCACGAAGAGGTCGCGACGACGTTCGACCGGTGTCTGCGCAAGATGGAGCTTAGCGGCGCACGGCTTGTGGAGCTGTCGATCGACGACCTGCTTGCCGATCTGCGCGTGGCAACCCAACGCGCGTCTATCGCGGCGATGGAAGGGGCGGAGATCCATGCCGACTGGCTGGCGGCGGGAGCGACGAGGCCGGTCGATCCGCGGGTAAGCGGGCCATTGTCGCGCGCCGCCGCCATTCCGGCCACGGTCTATATCAGGGCAATGCGCCGCCGCACGGCGCTGGCCGCCGCGATGGATGACCGGCTGGCGTCGGTCGACGTGCTGGCCCTGCCGACCACACCGGGGACGGCGCCGACGATCGTGTCGATGACCAGCGACGAGGCGCTGTGCAACAGGATGGAAGGCCTTCTGCTGCGCAACACGCAGGTCGCCAACCAGTTCGATCTATCAGCCATCTCGCTGCCGATGCCGGGAATGACGCGTCCGGCCGGGCTGATGCTGGTGGCGCGCAATGGCCATGACCACCACCTGCTGCGCATCGCAGCCGGCGTGGAGGGGCTGCTTGCAAATTGATCGCACAGCGCGTGTCAGCGCGACGAGCAGTGGCCGCGTTCGCTGTCCTTGGCGGCGCGTTCGATGCTGGTGGCGACCAGCCAAGGCAGGGTGTACCGCTTGCCGTTGAAGGTCCGGGTACGGTTCTCGATCGAGCCGACAACAACGACCTTGCCGGCATAGAGCTTGTCTGAAAGATCGAGCGCCTTGTCTTGTTGCGGCAGGCGATCGATGTCGATTGAAACGCCTTTGATGAGCTTCCCAGCAGCAAGGTCGAGTGCGCTGTTCGATGGACAGGGCGCCGCCAGGCAGCGTATGCCGTTGTCGCAGAACACGTAGCTGCCCTGTTCGTTGGCGAAGGGTTGCGCCGTCGCCACGCAGAAGCCGGCGGTCAGCAGGAATTTTGTGACGCTTGCCATGCCGGCACCATCGCCGGCGAATTCGGGAAAATTGGGGCGCTTTCAGAAATCGGCAGGGAACCGCCGCCGGTAGTGCTCGACCACTTCGGGGTTGCGCAGATTGACCGGCAATCTGTTGGCCAGCACCAGCAAGGCTTCGCCAGCCGCGCCGACGCCCATGCGCATCATCGACTGCTCGGTAATCCCAGCCATGTGCGGGGTGACGATGACGTTGTCGAAGCCAAAATAAGGATGGTTGGGCGGTAGCGGTTGTGTAGCAAAAACATCGAGCGCAGCGCCGCCGATGCGCCCCTTCTGCAAGGCCTCGATCAGCGCGTCGTCATCGATCACCGGCCCGCGCGAAACATTGATCAGCAGCGCATCCGGCTTCATCCGCTCAATGCGCTCGCGGCTGATCAGCCCCCGTGTTTCGGGCGTCAGCGGGCAGCACAGAACGATGATGTCGCTCTGCTCGATGAGTGCATCGATCGACAGGAAGCCGACCCTGTCCGGCGCCGGCCGCATGCTGCGCGTCGTCGCCACCACATTCAGATCGAACCCATGGGCGGCGATGTGGCCAACCGCCTGACCGATCGCGCCGAGGCCGACAATGCCGATCGTCTTGCCCGCGAGCTCGCTGGCTACCACCGTGTGTTCGCGGCCCGCCAGCCAGCCCTTCGCACGCAAGTCGCGGTCCAACACACGGAAGCGCCTAAGCAGCGCCAGCGCCGCGAACATCACATATTCGGCGACAGATCGCGCGTTCACCCCCGGCACATTCGACACCAGCACGCCGGCCGCATTGGCCGCTTCCATCGGTACCATGTCCAGCCCGGCGCCGTGGCGGATCGCGGCCCTGAGCTTCTTCGCGCCTTCGAAAAGCGCCGCAGGCAAGGGAGCGCGAACGATGATGACATCGGCGTTCCTTGCCTCGGCGGCCAGCGTGGCCGCATCGAGGGCGGAAGCAACGACGAGTTCGCCGGCCCCGGTCAGCATGGAAGCGGCACGAGGGTGCAGTCTGTGTGTTGACAGGATCTTGGGCATTTCAGGCCTTTTCGAGAGCAGGGCTTTCCGGTTCCGCCCCACGCCCCTCGATCAGCCCCTTCCAGTAGCTTTCCGCGCCTTGCAGGTGGGCGCTCATCAGCGCCTGGGCGAGATTGCCGTCGCGGCGCAGCAGCGCCTCGTAGATCTGGATATGCTCGGCATGGGAGCGCACGCTGCGTTCGGGATCGTTGAAATAGATCGGCAGGCGCAGTTCACCCATCATGTAGTAGACGCTGCAGATATTGTGGAAGACGCTGTTCTTGGTCGCCCGCACGATCTCGAGGTGGAACTCGCGGTCTTCCCGGGCAAGCCCTTCACCGGCGGCGATGCGATCCTCGGAGGCCTTCAGGATCTCGCGCAGCCGCTCGAAATTCTCCTCGGTGGCGCGTGAACAGGCAAGTTCGGCGGCCTTGATCTCGTGGATCTTGCGCAACTCGACCGTCTCGTAGATCTGGACGGGATCGAGCGGCAGGCCGGCGCGGGCGAACAGCGCCATCGCCTCGACGCTCGCCTGCTTCGTATCGATGTAGATCCCGGATTTCGCCCGTCGCTCGACGATGCGCATGGCCTCGAGAATGGCCAGCGCCTCGCGGATCTGGCCGCGGCTGACGCTGAAATGCTCTGCCAGTTCGCGCTCCGACGGCGTGCGGCCCGTCTCCTTGTCCGAATGGGAGAACAGATAGGCGGCGAGTTCCGCGAGAAGGTTCTTTTCTTTCATGTCAGCCGTGTTGCGCGTGCGCCTCCAGGAACCGCTCCGAAATGGTGAATCCCAGCCCGGGTCTATCAGGGATCGCTACCATACCGTCCTTTGCTTCGACAGTCTCTTCGATCAGATCGTGGATCATCGGGTTGGCGCCGAGCGAATATTCGACGGTGAAGCTCGCCGGTGAAGCAGCGCAGACATGCAGCCCGGCAAAGAAGCAGGGCGCGCCGGCCCAAAGATGCGGCGCAAAGCGCAGATTGAAGGCGCTGGCGATGGTGCCGATCTTCATCGCCTCGCTGATGCCACCGCAAAAGGCCGGATCCGGCTGGAAGATATCGGCGGATTTGAGCACGGCGAGGTCGCGGAAGGCATAGCGCGTCGCCTCGCTTTCGCCGGTGGCGATCGGGATCGAACCGCAGGCGCGCACCTCGGCCATGCCGGGCTTGTCGTCGGCGATCACCGGCTCCTCGAACCAGGCGAGATCGAGGTCGCCGGCGAGATGGATAAAGCGCTTGGCTTCGGCCACCGTGTAGGTGCCGTGCGCGTCGACCATCAGGTCGATATCGGGACCGAGCGCCCGTCTGGCGGCACGGACGCGAGCGGCCGAGATATGTGGGGCGCCGTCCATGGC
The DNA here is from genome assembly GCF_040318575.1 of Mesorhizobium sp. M1088. Taxonomy (NCBI): domain Bacteria; kingdom Pseudomonadati; phylum Pseudomonadota; class Alphaproteobacteria; order Hyphomicrobiales; family Phyllobacteriaceae; genus Mesorhizobium; species Mesorhizobium sp. M1088. The sequence goes on from NZ_JAMYMO010000008.1 coordinate 7,701, forward strand.
GCCGACGCGCATCTTCAGCGCCTTGAAACCGCCCTTGGCGATGTAGGACTGCAGCTGGTCGCCGATGGCTTCCGCAGTGGCCCAGCCGCCGGAAGCATAGGCCGGCATGCGGTCCAGCTTGCGGCCGCCGAGCAGCCGCCAGACCGGAACGCCGAGCGATTTGCCAAGAATGTCCCACAATGCGATGTCGACGGCGCTGATAGCGGCGATGCTCATGCCGCGTCGCGCCAATTGCGGCATGGCGTGGCCGGCGCGAGCGGCGCTGTCGTGGCGCGTGCCATTATAGAGCATCTCCCATATGACGCCGATGTCGGCCGGGTCGCGGCCGACCAGCTGCGGGCCGACCTCGTAGTTCAGCAAATGGACAAGGGCGCCGTAGCTGCCGGCGCTGCCGGCGGCATTCTTGCCTTCGCCCCAGCCGACCAGCCCGTCGTCGGTTTCGATGCGCAGGATGGCGGCGTCGAACGTCGCCACCTGACCGAAGTCGCTGCGGTGCTGCTTCGCGGCTTCGATCGGTATGCGGACCCACCAGGCTTGGACCGTCTTGATGCGCATGTTCATCCTCGGCCCGGCCGCGGTGAGGCGGAAGGGCTCTTTCCAAACGGCTCGGCTACTTGATCAGCGGCAGCAGCGTTTCCGCGTTGATGCGCATCTGGTCGGTGTAGAATTTCTCCGTGAGCACGCTGGAGCCGTGGTCCTGAATGAATTTCAGCTGCTCCGGCGAGATGTCGACGGGGTTGCGTTCGACCATGTCGGGATAGGGGGCAGCCGGCGTGCGGTCGACGGGGGCGACGAATTCATTGGTCAGCGCGCCGTCATAGCCGATCTCCTTCAGCGTGCCGACGATCTTCGGCCAGTCGATCTGCCCGAGGCCGGCGGCGAAGCGGTTGTTGTCGGCGACATGGAAGTCGTACAGGCGCTTGCCGACCTGCCGGATGGCGTCGTAGACGTTAAATTCTTCCATGTGGATGTGGTAGGCGTCGAGGCAGACGCCGCATTCGGGGCTGACCGCATCGGCCAGCGCCAGTGCCTGGGCGCCGCGGTTGAACAGATAGGTCTCGAAGCGGTTGAGTGGCTCGACCGCGATCTTGACGCCGACCTTCTTGGCGTGGGTGAAGCATTCCCGGGTGGCGTCGACCACCCATTTCCACTCCTCTTCCTCGGTGCCGTCCGGCACCACCTTGCCGACGGTGGCCGGAACCAGCGTGATGATCTCGCCATCAAGTTCGCTGACCATGGTCAGCACGTCCTTGACATACTGCACCGAGCGCTCGCGTTGGCCCTGGTCCTTGGCGGCGAGATTTCGCTCGCCCAGCATCAGCGTCACCGCTCCCCAGCAGCGAATGCCGTACTCGTTCAACAGTGCGCGCGTCTCCTTGGGCTTGTACTGATCGGGTTCGCCGGAGATCTCGATCGACTCGTAGCCGAATTTCTTGATGCGCTTGAGCGTCGTTTCCAGCGGCTCCGCCCGCATCCAATTGTGCGTCGAAAGATGCATGGTCTATCCTTCCCAGAATCGCCTGTACCAGTTCGCCTGCGGCGCACTCTGCCGAAGCGTGCCGCATGATTCTTCCCCAAGGCGTCCCAGCATTTTTTTGCAAACTGGTTCGACCAATTGGGCCTGATGGGAGGTCTACAGTAATTTCATCTGGACGGCAAGAAGTGCTGCCATCAAGCGTTGGCTCCTGTCTATGCTATTGATTATACTTAAACATGTGGCCTAACTCGGCATGGTTGCAGGACCGCGGCAGCGCGTCAAATGGCTTGACCAGATTTCGGCATTTGGTAATACCAGAATAGCGGCGCTGAGCGCGCTGTGCAAAGAGACCAAAGACGCTGGCCCTGTTTTCAATCGGCGCTATGCTTGGTCGTGAAACATAGGGAGATGCCGATGCCGACGACGATGAAGGGGCCTGGTCTGTTCCTGGCGCAGTTTGCGGGCGACGCCGCGCCGTTCAATTCGCTGGCCTCGATCACCAAATGGGCGGCTGGTCTGGGCTACAAGGGCGTGCAGATCCCGACATGGGACGCCCGATTGTTCGATCTCGAGAAGGCAGCCTCCTCCATGGCCTATTGCGACGAGGCGAAGGGCATCTGCGCCGATGCCGGCGTCGAGATCACCGAACTGTCGACGCATCTGCAGGGGCAACTGGTGGCGGTGCATCCCGCCTATGACGCCCAGTTCGACGGCTTCGCGCCGGCTGCGGTGCACAACAATCCAAAAGCCAGGCAGCAATGGGCGGTCGAACAGATGAAGTTCGCCGCCAAGGCGTCGAAGAATCTCGGGCTCAAGGCGTCGGTGTCGTTTTGCGGCGCGTTGGCCTTCCCATACCTCTACCCCTGGCCGCAGCGGCCGGCGGGATTGATCGAGGAAGCGTTTGCCGAACTCGGCAAGCGCTGGAAGCCGATCCTCGACGTTTATGACGAGAACGGCGTCGATGTCGGCTACGAAATCCATCCAGGCGAGGACGTGTTCGACGGCGCGACATTCGAGATGTTCCTCGATGCGGTCGGCGGCCATAAGCGCTGCAACATCAACTACGACCCGTCGCACTTCCTGCTGCAGCAGCTCGACTATCTCGAATTCATCGACATCTACCACGAGCGGATCAAGGCGTTCCACGTCAAGGATGCCGAGTTCAATCCGACCGGGCGGCAAGGTGTCTATTCCGGTTACCAGAGCTGGACCAACCGTGCCGGGCGTTTCCGCTCGCTCGGTGACGGGCAGGTGGATTTCAGCGGCATCTTCTCCAAGCTCACCCAATACAATTACGATTCATGGGCGGTGCTGGAATGGGAATGCTGCCTCAAGCACCCGGAGGATGGTGCGGCCGAAGGCGCTCCCTTCATCCAGCACCACATCATCAGGGTGACGGAAAAAGCATTCGACGACTTCGCCGGCGGCACGACCGATAAAAAGGTGCTGCGCGGCATGATGGGGATCTAGCACAGATATCCCTCCCCCTCGAGGGGAGGGTCGATCCGCGCAGCGGATCGGGGTGGGGTCGCCGGGCGTAGAGCTCGGCATGAACCAACCCCACCCGGCCGTGCGGGCCACCTTCCCCTCAAGCGGAGGGGTATTTCAGTGACGAGGGAGAAAATCATGGTTGGCGCATCGAAGACGGAAACGGGAGGCGGTCCGATCCGCTACGGCATGGTTGGCGGCGGACAAGGCGCCTTTATCGGCGCGGTGCACCGCATCGCGGCGCGCATTGATAACGAGTTCGTGCTGGTTGCCGGGGCCCTCTCGTCGAATCCGGAGCGCGCCAAGGCCTCGGCGGCCGAGCTTGGGCTCGATCCGGCACGCAGCTACGGCTCCTATGCCGAGATGGCCAAGGCGGAGGCCAAGCGGCCGGATGGCATCGAGGCGGTGGCCATCGTCACGCCGAACAATGTGCACGTGCCGGCAGCCAAGGCTTTTCTCGAGGCCGGCATCCATGTCATCTGCGACAAGCCGCTGGCGACGTCGCTGGCCGAGGCGAAGAGGTTGGCCGCGCTGGTCGAGAAGACCGGCAAGGTGTTCGTGCTGACGCATAACTACACCGCCTATCCGATGGTGCGGCAGGCACGCGAGATGGTGGCCAAGGGACAGCTCGGCGATATCCGTATCGTGCAGTCGGAATATCCGCAGGACTGGCTGACCGAAGACCTGGCCGCCACCGGCCAGAAGCAGGCTGCGTGGCGCTCTGACCCGAAGCAGGCGGGTGCCGGCGGTGCGCTGGGCGATATCGGCACGCATGCCTACAACCTTGCCCGTTTCGTCTCCGGGCTGGAGCTCGATTCGTTGTCGGCCGATCTCGATGCCTTCGTGCCGGGGAGGCTGCTCGACGACAACATCAATGTGCTGCTGCGCTTCAAGCCGGTCGGCGGGTCGCACCCGGCCAAGGGAATGATCTGGGCAAGCCAGGTGGCGCCCGGCCACGAGAACGGGTTGAAATTGCGCATCTACGGCTCGAACGGCGGCCTCGAATGGGTGCAGGCCGACCCGAACTATCTCTGGTACACGCCGTTCGGCCAGCCGAAGCAGTTGATTACCCGTAATGGCGCCGGCGCGCTCCCCGTCGCCGGGCGCGTCAGCCGCGTTCCGCCAGGGCATCCGGAAGGCTATCTCGAAGGTTTCGCCAACATCTATCAGGAAGCCGCGCGGGCTATTCGTGCAGCGCGCCGGAAGGGCGGGAAGCCGGCCAAGGATGTCGTCTTCCCGACCGTGCAGGACGGCGTCGAGGGCATGGCCTTCATCGAGGCCTGCGTGAAGTCGTCGAAGAAGAACGGAGCGTGGACGAAGCTTTAATCGCTGCGCCCGGTTAATGGGAAGTCCCCGTCACCCGGATTGCCAGCCGAATTGCAAGGCAATTCGGGGCAATCCGACCTTTCCTCGTGGGGAGAGGAGATCGTTGGCGCTGGCGTTCACCTCTTTTCCCCGGCGGGGAGAAGGTGGCCACGAAGCGGCCGGATGAGGGGGCTTGTGGCGAAGTCGCCGGAGGAGCAAGCCCGGCCGTAAAAAGGGGAGGGGCGTCGATGAAAATCGGCATGTGCATGTTGTTGTGGACGACCAGTGTCTCAAAAAAACACGAGCCGTTGTTGAGGGACATCAAGGCGACCGGCTTCGACGGCGTCGAGATACCGGTCTTCTCCGGCACGCCGGACAACTACAGGAAACTCGGCGAGCTGCTCGACCGTATCGGGCTGCAACGCACCGCCGTCTCGGCGATGGGCGATCCGGCGATGAATTTGATCTCGCCGGATGCCTCGACGCGCAAGGCCGGTATCGACTACATGAAATCGACGATCGACTGCGCTCAGGCGCTTGGCGCGAACACGTTGAGCGGCCCGCTCCATTCGACACTCGGGGTCTTCTCCGGCAGCGGGCCGACGGCGGCCGAGAAAAAACGTTCGGTCGCTTCGCAGCGCGTCATCGGTGACCATGCCGGCAACAAGGGTGTCACCATCGGGCTGGAGGCGCTCAACCGCTTCGAATGCTATCTGCTCAACACGATGGACGATTTGTCGGCGCATATCGACGCGATCGACCGGCCGCACATCAAGGCGATGTACGACACGTTCCATGCCAACATCGAAGAGGCTGACCCGATCGGGGCCTATACGCGCAACCGCAAGAACATCGTCCATATCCACATTTCGGAGAACGATCGCGGCGTGCCGGGCCGCGGCCACGTCCCTTGGAAAGAGACGTTCTCTGCCATCCGCAAGAGCGGTTATGACGATTGGCTGACGATCGAGGCGTTCGGCCGCTCGCTGAAGGATCTGGCCGCGGCCACCAAGGTGTGGCGCGACTTTTCCGAAGGCCCGGAAGCCGTCTACCGCGAGGGCTACAGGCATATCAGGAATGGATGGAGGAAGGCGCCCTAACCGCACGCCTGCGCAACGCCTCTGTCAGCCCTGGCCGGCCTGGATCCGGTTGTAGTCGTGGATCGTCCTGCTCAAGCGGCGGCGCAGGAAATTGGAAATGTTGTCGAAGATGAAAACGACGAGCAGGACCAAGAGCACCATGTAGAAGACATTGGCCCAGTTGGAATTGGTGCGCATCGCCTCCCAGAGCTTCAGGCCGATGCCACCGGCACCGACGGCGCCGATGATCGTCGCGCCCCTGGTGTTGGATTCCCACTGATAGAGTGTCTGGCTGATGAAGACCGGGATCACTTCCGGCAGCACGCCATAGCGCTGCACCAGCAAGCCGTTGGCGCCGGTCGACTGGATGCCCTCGCGTGGCTTGTCGTCGATGTTCTCGAGGCCCTCCGAATAGACTTTGCCGAGCGTGCCGATCTCGGTGAAGAAAATCGCGGCGCTGCCGGCAAGCGGGCCCGGGCCGAAGGCGCGGGTGAAGAACAGCGCCCAGATCAGCATGTCGACCGAACGCATGAAATCGAAGAACCGCTTTAGCACCTGGCTAAGCAGGCCGCTCGGGGTGATGTTGCGGGCGGCGAAGAAGGCGAGCGGGAAGGCAACGATGCCGCCGAGCAAGGTGCCGAGAAACGCCATGACGATGGTCTGGAACAGCTTCGTCCAGACGTCGCCATGCTGCCATTGGGCGTTGTTCCAGATATTGTCGGCGGCCAGCGCAATGTTTGATGTGCCCGGCTTGAGCTGGGGTCCGGACATCAGCAACGAGACCACCTCGCCGGGCGACTTGCCGAAGAAGGGCGAGCGTGTGTCGAAGACGAAATTCGCCCAGCCGAGGAAGCGTTTGCGGACCTTGACGCGATCGACGGTTATGCGGACCTCGCCGGCAAAGCCCATCCTGGCGACGATCTCATCGTCATGCGCGGTGATCCACTCCGGCACCGGGCCGGATATTACCGGTTTGCCGCTGGTCAACGACATCGGCACCGCCTGGCCATTGGCGACAAGCGTCGCTTCGGCCTTGTCGAAGGTGACCGATTTGGCCCGGCCGTCGATCAGGACGGTGTAGGAGCCGTTGGCGTTGGTGATGACCCAATCGGGATGCGGGTCTTCGCCGAGCGCCGAAAAACGCGGATATCTGGGTGTGATCTGAGGCTGGTCGAGACGGAATTCCGGCTGCAGATCGTAGCTGATCCATTGCGTCAGGAAGAGCGGCAGGCGCTCCCAGTGCGATTCCCTCAGCACTTGCGGCAGGCTGAAGAACCACAAGGCGTAGAGGAGATAGAGCAGGATGCCGGTGAACAGGACCAGCGGGCCGAAGCGTTTGTACAAGGGCCGCCGGAACACTTGGGGGAAGCGCTCCTCGATCGACCGCATCTCATCGGCGGTCATTGCGGCCATGGGCAGTCTTCTTGTTGATTTGCCATGGTCTTTTCCAAAAACGGGAATCCACTTTTTGGGATCATGGTCAGGCACCCATCATGAATGCCTGCTCGCCGACGAGCTTGCGGCGTAGCCAGGCGGAAAACTGGTCGACGAGGAAGATCGTCGTGAACAGCAGCAGCACCAATGCCAGCGTCTTGGCGCCGAAGCCGCGCGAGATGGAGAGCTTCAGTTCCTCGCCGATGCCGCCACCGCCGACCGCGCCGATAATGGTCGAGATACGCACATTGATCTCGATCCTGAGCAGCGTGTAGGACATGAAATTGGGCAGCACTTGCGGCAGGCCGGCAAAGCGCACGCGCTCGAACCAGTTGGCGCCGACCGCGCGCAGGCCTTCTTCGGCGCGCATGTCGATGTTTTCGTTGATCTCGTAGAAGAGCTTGCCGAGGGCGCCGATGGAATGCAGGCCGATGGCGATGATGGCTGCGACCGGGCCGGTCGAGAGGATGGCTGCGAACAGGCCGGCAATGACGATCTCGGGGAAGGCGCGAAGCAGTTCCATGAAGCGCTTGACAACGAGCCTGAGCATCGGACTGGGCGTCAAGTTGCGCGCGGCGATGAAGGAAAAGGGCACCGCAAAGACAAAGCCGATGAAAGTGGAAACCAGCGCCACGTTAAGCGTGGTGAGCATCAGCTCGAAATATTCGGGTAGATAAAAGCCGCCCCAGAGATAGACGCGGCCAAGCGGGAAGTTGAACTCTTGGCTGCCCTTGTCATGCGGCGATGCGATGTCGAACAGCGCCCGCCAGACGTCGTTCCAGTCCTTGGGAACAAGCCAACTAAGGAAATCCAGTATGTGCGGCAGCCGATCGAAGAAATGTCCGGCATTGGCCTCGTCGGCGAACCACATGGCTGTGCACATGGCGACAAGCAGTGAGCCGATGCCGAGCGCCGTGTAGAACCGTCGCAAGGACGCCTGGCGTCGCCAGGCGTCTGCTGCCTGCCGGACCGCGTCTGAACGAATTGTAGCGGCGAAGGTCATACGGGGTCACGAGCGGACACACAAAAAGGGCGGCGACCGCATCGGCCCGAAAGTCGACTTTCGGAAAGCACGATGCGGCATCTAAGTGTTAGAGCGTACTTTGTGCGTCCAAGTGGACGCACGTCGCTCTAATGGACGCCGTCCTTTTCGAAATTGTCGTCAGCCGCCGATCGCGGCTTTGCGGGCTTCGACGATGACGCTGTAGAAGTCCGGCTTCACCGGAACATAGCCGGTGAAATCGCCGCCTTCGATGGCCTCGAAGCAAGGCTTGTCCTTGGCCGGCAGGCCGGTGAAGAAGTTGGCGAGCTTGGCGCTCATGTCGCCGCCGAGTGCGGTGCGCACGACCAGCGGGCCGTTCGGGATCAAGCCGGAGCGCCAGACTTCAACGAAATCGTTGGGGTCCACGGCGCCCTTGGCGACTTCCTTGTGGAAGGTGCCGGAGGTGTAGCCGTTCTTGAAGTCGCCGATGCCCGAGGAGTCGTCAACCGCAACATCGACCTTGCCGTCGCGAACCGCGAGAAGGTTGTTCTCGTGGCCGCCATTGAACTGGGTCGAGGCGAAGAAGGTTTCGTTCGAAGCGCCGGTGTCCTTCGGGATCTGGGTCAGCGGGATCAGGTAGCCGGAGGTCGAATCCGGGTCGGCATAGCCGAGCTTCTTGCCCTTGGCCGACTTGATGTCGGTGATGCCGGACGACTTCAGCGCAAGGCCGATCGAATAATAGCCGGTCGCGCCGTCGGTCTGCTGGGTGGTGAGGATCGGGGTCACGGCGTTCGGATCCTTGAGGTAGACGCTGGCATAGCCCGACGCGCCAAGCTCTGCGAAATCGAGCGTGCCGCCGAGCAGGCCCTGGATAACGCCGTCATAGTCGGCGGCCGGGAACAGCGAGACCTTCTCGAAGCCGAATTCGGACTTCAGGTGATCGGCGAGGCACTGAAAGTTGCGCAGCCGGTCCGCTTCGTTTTCACCGCCAAGGATGCCGATGCGGAATTCCTTGATATCCTGGGCGTGAGCGGCGCTTGCCGCGATGGCGAGCAATGAAACGGCGCCAAAAACCATCTTCCTGAACATTATCTCTCTCCTGTTGGTCCCGGCCTCGCGCCGGTAGCGTTAGAATTTTTTGACAGGTGCCTTTGACGCGGGCGGGCGATCAGGCCGTTCTCAATATCCCGGGAATGCGGGCTCGAGCGGTCCGGCGGATGCAGCGATTTTCTGTTTGATGGCGACACTGGTGGAGGTGATGGCCTCGGAGATTTCGCCGCCATTGCTGTCGGTGCCGTAGACCATGCGCACGGCCTCGCGGTTGAGGGCTTCGGGCGAGCCGTCGAAGACGACCTTGCCGGCGGCCATGCCGATGATGCGGTTGCAGTAGGTGCGGGCCGTATCCAGCGTATGCAGATTTGTGATGACGGTGATGCCCTCGCGCAAATTGATGTCCTGCAGCGAATCCATCACCACCTTGGCGTTGAGCGGATCGAGCGAGGCAATCGGCTCATCCGCCAGCAACACCTTCGGCTGCTGCATCATGGCGCGCGCAATCGCAACGCGCTGCTGCTGGCCGCCGGAAAGCGTGCCGGCCGGCTGCAGGGCGGTGCGGGCGATGTCGAGGCGCTCGAGGGCTGCAACCGCCTCGGCGCATTCACCGCGGGAGAACATGCCAAATAGGTTGGACAGCGTCGAGCGGTGGTTGAGCCGGCCGAGCAGCACATTGGTCAGCACATCGAGGCGCGGCACGAGATTGAACTGCTGGAAGATCATGGCGCAGTCGCGCTGCCATCGCCGGAGCGGCGAGCCGCGCAACCCGGAGACCTCGACGCCGTTGAACAGGATGGATCCCTGGCTGGGATCGATGAGGCGGTTGATCATGCGCAGAAGCGTTGATTTGCCGGCGCCTGAACGGCCGATGATGCCGACCATCTGGCCCTGCGGAATCGCGATGTGAACATTGCTGACGGCGGTGTTCTTGCCGAACCGGCGGGTGACGCCGCGGATTTCGAGCGTAGCTGACATGGTGCAGGCTCCAGTCCAATCGCAATTGAAGGTCTGTTAATCCTGGCTAGCGCAGCCGCATGAACCTGCGGTGTCGGAACGATGTCAGTTTTGTTACCGCCCACAGCCTGGAGCGGCGCGGCCGATCCAGCACGAGAAGCTCGAATGGTGAATGGTGGCAAGAGAGGCTTCCCTAAGCCTCGAAACCTATTCGTCCCGCCATTCACTACTCACCATTCACCATTCACGATCCCTTAGCCGCCATATTTCTCCAGAAACGCCTCCGCCGACAGCTCCCGAAAATCGTCGAGCGCGGCGCGCAGCCTTGCATGATCCCAGTCCCACCAGGCGAGCGCCTGGTAGCGTTCCGCGGTGCGGCGGTCGAAGCGTTCGCGGATCGGCTTGGCCGGCACGCCGGCGACAATGGTGTAGGGCGCGACGTCCTTCGACACCACCGCGCCGGCGCCGACCGCAGCGCCGTCGCCGACGGTGACGCCGGGCAGGATAGTCGAGCCGTGGCCGAGCCAGGTGTCGTGGCCGATGGTGACGCGTTTGGCGCGGCGCTTGGCGAAGAATTCGCTCTCGTGCTCGGCGTCGTCCCAATAATCCGAGGCGCGATAGGTGAAATGGTGCAGCGCCGGCCGCCAGGTCGGATGGTTGGTAGCGTTGATGCGCACGCTTGCGGCGATGTTGGCGAATTTGCCGATCGTTGCGCACCAGACGCCGCAGTCCTGCATCATGTAGGAATAGTCGCCGAGCGTGCTTTCGGAAACCCGGCAGCGCTCGGCGATCTCGGTCCAGCGGCCAAGCGTTGAGTTCTCGACTTCCGCCGTCTCGTGGATCAGCGGCGCCTCCGACAGTTTCCTCGTCATGCGGCAATTTTTCCGGCGGCGAAGGCGGTCACGTCGATGATATGGTCGGCCACCGCCTCACGCACGTCGTGGTCGTGGAAGATGCCGAGCAAAGCGACGCCCGCCGCCTTCTTGGCGGCGATCAGGGAAATCACCACGTCGCGGTTCCTGGCGTCGAGCGAAGCGGTCGGCTCGTCGAGCAGCAGGATCGGGTGCTCGGTGATGAAGCCGCGCGCGATGTTGACGCGCTGCTGTTCACCGCCGGAGAACGTCGCCGGCGGCAGCGCCCAGAGCTTTTCCGGCAGGTTGAGCTGCGCCAGCAAGGCACGTGCCTTGCCGTGCGCGACCTCGCGCTCCTCGCCGCGCTCGACCAGCGGTTCGGCCACGACATCGAGCGCAGAGACACGCGGCACGGTGCGCAGGAACTGGCTGACATAGCCGATGGTAAGCCGGCGCACGGCAAGCACGGTGCGCGGGCTGGCCGAGGCGAGATCGATGAGCCCGCCCTCGTGCTGGACGATGATCTGGCCTTCGTCGGCGGCATAATTGCCGTAGAGCATCTTCAGGATCGAGCTCTTGCCGGCGCCGGACGGGCCGCCGAGCACGGCGCATTCGCCGGCCCTGATCGCGAACGAGACACCAGCGACCACCGGCAGTTTGATGCCGTCGCGCAGATGCATGGTGAAGCTCTTCGCGACATCGGAGACAACGAGCGGGGTTGCCATCAGAGGGTTCTCCAATCGTCATTCGTCTGCGGGCCGGAGTACCCCCACCCGGACCTTCGGTCCGACCTCCCCACAAGGGGGAGGTAGGGCGCCGGCGTTTTACCCTCCCCCTTGTGGGGAGGGTCGCTGCGAAGCAGCGGGGTGGGGGTAGGTGCCAGGCAAATGCGTTCCATGGTCACACCTGCAGGATCGAGGAGACAAGCAACTGGGTATAGGGCGCGCGCGGATCGTCGAGGACGCGGTCGGTGAGGCCGCTTTCGACGACGCGGCCGTCCTTCATCACCATCATGCGCTGCGACAACAGCCGCGCCACGGCGAGATCGTGGGTGACGACGATGGCGGCCAGGCCGAGATCGGTGACCAGGCCGCGCAACAGATCGAGCAGGCGCGCCTGCACCGAGACGTCGAGGCCGCCGGTTGGCTCGTCCATGAACACCAGCCGCGGCCCGGTGACGAGGTTGCGGGCGATCTGCAGGCGCTGGCGCATGCCTCCGGAAAAGGCGCGCGGCTCGTCGTCGATGCGGTCTTCGTCGATCTCGACACGAGACAACCAGTCGACCGCCGTTTCGCGGATTTTTCCATAGTGACGGTCGCCGACCGCCATCAGCCGCTCGCCGACATTGGCGCCGGCCGACACCGTCATGCGCAGCCCGTCGGCCGGGTTCTGATGGACAAAACCCCAATCGGTGCGCATCAGGAAGCGGCGCTCGGCCTCGCTCATGCGGTAAAGTTCGCGAAACTGGCCGTCGCGCATCCGGTAGCTGGCGGTGCCGGAGCTGGGCAGCAGTCGAGTTGACAGGCAGTTGAGCAAAGTCGTCTTGCCGGAACCGGATTCGCCGACCACCGCCAGCACTTCGCCCGGCCAGAGGTCAAAAGTGACGTTCTCGCAGCCGACGCGCGAGCCGTAGAATTTGGACAGCGCCGAAACGCGCAGCAAAGGTTCGTCGGTCATTGCTTCTCCTTACCCTGCCCCTCGTGGGGAGGGTCGGCGCGTAGCGCCGGGGTGGGGGGTGAGGCGGTGGCAGTACCCCCACCCCCGCCCTTGGGGCGAACCCCCCCCCACGGGGGGGGATGGGCGGTGGGGGCGGCCGGGGGTGGGGGGTGAGGCGGTGGCAGTACCCCCACCCGCGCCTTCGGCGCGACCTCCCCACAAGGGAGAGGTAGGGGCGTTGCGCCGCTTCTCGCAATGATCGGTATCGGAGCAGACGAACATGTGGCCGCCATGGTCGTCGAGGATGACCTCATCGAGATAGACGTTCTCGGCCGCGCACAGTGCGCAGGGCTGGTCGAAGGTCTGCACCTCGAACGGATGGTCCTCGAAATCGAGGCTGACCACATCGGTGAAGGGCGGCAGCGCGTAGATGCGCTTTTCGCGGCCGGCGCCGAACAATTGCAAAGCCGGCGAACGGTGCATCTTCGGATTGTCGAATTTCGGCGTCGGCGAGGGATCCATCACATAGCGGCCCTCAACCTTGACCGGGTAGGCGTAGGTGGTGGCGATGCGGCCATGCCTGGCGATGTCTTCGTAGAGTTTTACATGCATCAGACCGTATTCCTCCAGCGCATGCATCTTGCGCGTCTCCGTCTCGCGTGGTTCGAGGAAGCGCAGCGGTTCGGGGATGGGCACCTGATAGACCAGCACCTGGCCGGCACTCAGCGGATATTCGGGAATGCGGTGGCGCGTCTGGATGATGGTCGCCTTGGCCGTCTCGGTGGTGACGGCGACATTGGCGACCTTCTTGAAGAAGGCGCGGATCGAAACCGCATTGGTGGTGTCGTCGGCGCCCTGGTCGATGACCTTGAGCACATCGTCCGGGCCAATGATCGAAGCGGTGACCTGCACGCCGCCGGTGCCCCAGCCATAGGGCATCGGCATTTCGCGCGAGGCAAACGGCACCTGGTAGCCGGGGATGGCAATGCCCTTGAGGATGGCGCGGCGGATCATCCGCTTGGTCTGCTCGTCAAGATAGGCGAAGTTGTAGGTGGCGATGTCCGCTGGTTGTGCACTCATTCCGCTGCCTCCCTCTTTTCTTCGGCCTTGCCGGCATTTTCGCGGGCATCATGCTCGGCGCGCATGCGGCGCACGAGGTCGAGCTCGGCCTGGAAGTCGACATAATGCGGCAGCTTCAGATGCTCGACGAAGCCGGTCGCCTGGACATTGTCGGAATGCGAGATGACGAACTCCTCGTCCTGCGCTGCGGCGATGACATCCTCACCCAACTCCGAGGCGCGCAGCGCGCGGTCGCATAGCGCCATGGCCATGGCCTTGCGCTCGCTCTGGCCGAAGACGAGGCCATAGCCGCGGGTGAATTGCGGCGGCGCCTTGGCCGAGCCCTTGAACTGGTTGACCATCTGGCATTCGGTGACGCGGATGCTGCCGAGCGGCACGGCAAAGGGCAGTTCCGGCACGTCCAGTTCCAGTTCGACCTCGCCGATGCGAACCTCGCCGACGAAGGGATGGTTGCGCGCGTAGCCGCGCTGGGTGGAATAGCCGAGCGCCAGCAGAAACCCCTCGTCGCCGCGCGACAGCGCCTGCAGGCGGATGTCGCGCGCCATCGGGAATTCGAGCGGCTCGCGGGTGATGTCGCCGGGGGTATGATCCCCAGGCATGTCGCCGTCGGGCTCGATCAGGCCTTCGCGGGCGAGGATGGCCGAGACGCGCGGCATGGCTTCCGCCTCGCCTGCGCGCTGCTCCGGTTCGGCGACATCGCCGCCGGCGGCGAGCTCGGGATCGAGCAGGCGGTGGGTGTAGTCGAAAGTCGGGCCGAGCAGCTGGCCGCCGGGCAGGTCCTTGTAGGTCGCCGACACCCGTCGCTCGACCAGCGTCGTGCCGGTGTCGATCGCCCTTGTGTAGCCGAAACGCGGCAGCGTCGTGCGATAGGCGCGAACCAGGAAGATCGCCTCGATCATGTCGCCGCGCGCCTGGACGATGGCGAGTGCCGCCAATTCCCGGTCGTAGAGCGAACCTTCGCTCATCACCCGGTCGACGCCGAGCGCCAGCTGCTCGACGATCTGGTCGAGGCGAAGTGCGGGCACCGAGCGGTCGCCGCGCCGGCGGTCGGCGAGCAGTTTGTGGGCGTTGCGAATGGCCGCTTCGCCACCCTTTACCGCAACATACATGCTACGCCTCCATCATCTTGATGCGCGTCGTACGCGGCAGGCAGGCAACGCTGTCAGGGGTGGCGAGGACGATGTCGACACCGCGGGGAAAGCGCTGGTTGTTCTGCTTCCATTGCTCGACGAAATGGCGCGGCATTTGCGCCGGCGCGATCGTCGCCGTCGTCTCGATGCCCGGGCCTTCGAGCAGCAGCGCAGCGCCGGAGACAAGATCGCCGACCTCGAGGATCAGCGTCGTGGAGCGATCGGGATAATCCTGGGTGCCTTGCGAAAACCCGTCGAGCGCCATCATCTCGGCCGGCGTGGCGATCAGCGCGAAATGCGCGTCGGCCGGGGTGTTGGCCAGCGGCGCGCCGGTATGGAAGCCAAGCCAGGATTTCACCGCCGACACCTGCAAAGCCGGGTCAAGCCAGAGCGGCGTGTCGTTGTCGCACAGCGCCAGCGCAACGGCGCCGGCGGTGGCCGACAGCGGCGCCGGTGGGTGGGCAAGGGCCGGCAAGGGCTGGACGCTGCCCGGCCGCGCCATCGCGTCCATCACGGCACGGAATACGGTCTGGGCATTGAATACCGGATCGGCGAAGCCGCCTTCAATGGATTGAGTGGCGATATCCATCAGTCTTCTCCGCGTACCATGGTGAAGAAATCGACCTTGGTCGCCGCCGTCTCGGCGCGGCGCTGTTCACGCGCCTTGGCCAGTGCCGCCTGCAAGGGCGCAACGATCCTGGTCTCGACCTCATTGCGGTGGGCCGGGTCCTGCCACAGCGCATCGGCGATTGCCGCCAGCCTTGCCTTCTGCTTGTCGCGGCCGAGCGCGTAGCAGTGGCCGACATGGCCGGACGCAAGCCGCACCGTGGCACGGGTGACCGTCGCCTCGCCGACATTGAAAGGGGCACCACCGCCGCCGATGCGGCCGCGTACCGTAACCAGGCCGGTTTCGGGGCCACGCAGAAGTTCCGCTTCGCAAGGCAGGCCGGCTTCGTCCCAGAGGCGGACGATGTCGTCGCCGGCCGATTGCGCCAGCGTCGCCATCACGGCCTTGCGCTCGGCCTGCTCTCGCGCTTCCCGTCCTCGCATGGCCGTACTCCTCGTTTGCGTGAATTTGTCTATTGATATAGACAACTATACAAATTATACTCGTTATCTAGCGCGTGTCCATGACGGGCACGTGACACGGGCCAAAAGATCGGAGCAAAGAATTGGGGCGGGAGATGATCGGACAAGCCAACCGCATCGAGCGGCGCAGCGGTGTCGCGCTGTGGCGACAGATCGCCGACCAGATACTGCATTCGATCGCCGTCGGCGATTTTCCCGAGAATGCCGCGCTGCCGCCGGAGATCGCGTTGGCCGGACGCTATGGCGTCAACCGCCACACGGTGCGTAGCGCTATCGCAGCGCTCGTGCAGGAGGGTGTGCTCAGGGCGGAGCAGGGGCGCGGCACCTTCGTGCTGTCGCGCAAGCTGCTGTCTTATCCGATCGGCGCCCGCACCCGCTTTTCCGAGGGATTGCAAGGACAGGCGTCCGAGCGGCATATCACCTTGCTCGCGTCATCGATCGAGCCGGCCAACCGTCGTGTCGCAGAGGGCTTAGGCCTTGCGACGGGGGCCGATGTGATACGCCTGGAAACGCGCGGCGAAGCCGATGGAATGCCGGTATCCCGCGCGGCCGGCTGGTTCGATGCCAGGCGCTTTGCCGGCATCGATGCCGCCATGGCGGAAACCGGTTCGATCACCGCATCGCTGGCACGTTTCGGCATCGACGACTATCTCAGGCAATCGACCGTGCTGTCGGCGCGCCATGCCGATGCCGCCGACCTTGCTGACCTCGACCTGCAGCCCGGCGCCATCGTGCTAGTGACGGTCGCCGTCAACGTCACGCCCGACGGTCAGCCGATACAGTTTTCGGAGTCGCGCTTCCCGGCCGAGCGGATCGAGCTCAAATTGTCGGCGCTCTGAGATGCGGCAGCCCTGGCATCATCCGACTTGAATGACGGCCTTGATCAGGCCGGACTTCTCATGCGCCCAGCGGGCGAGGTCGTGCGGCGTCTCGCCAAGCGTGGTGCGGTGGGTGACCAGCTTTGCCAGCGGCAGCGCGCCGTTGCGGATCGAGGCGGCGACATGGTCGAAATCGGCACGCAGGGCGTTGCGGCTGCCGATCAGCATCATCTCGCGCTTGTGGAATTCGGGATCGGAAAAGGCGATGTCGTCCTTGACGACGCTGACCAGGACCAGCGCCCCGCCGTGCGCGACATGGGCGAAGGCCGACTGCACCGACCGGGTGTTGCCGGTGGCATCGAAAACCACGTCGAAGCCGTCGCCGCCGGTTGCTTCCCGCACCAGGTCGGCAGCAGCGCCCCGCGAGCCGTCGAGGGTCGCGAAGCCGAGTTCGCTTTCGGCGAAACCCAGCCTCTCCGCACTCATGTCGAGCAGCATCACGTCTAGCCCGGCGATGCGGGCGAACAGCGCCGTGCCGAGCCCGATCGGGCCTGCACCGATGACCAGTGTGCGCGCACCTGGATCAGCGAGCGAGCGCCGCACGGCATGGGCGCCGATCGCCAGGAATTCGACGGCGGCAGCATCGGCCAGCGACAGGCCGTTTGCCGGATAAAGATTTTGCGCCGGCACCAGGATCTGCTCGCACATGGCGCCGTCGCGGTGGACGCCGAGCACCTCGATCATGACACAGCAATTCGGCTTGCCTTGCCGGCAGGCGATGCATTTGCCGCAGGCGAGATAGGGATTGACGATCACCGCTTCGCCGACGGCGAGATCGACGTCCTCGCCAACCTCGATCACGGTGCCAGAAACCTCGTGGCCCATGATGCGGGGATAGGCGAGGAACGGGTGCTTGCCTTCGAAGATGTGATAGTCGGTGCCGCAGATGCCGACATGGCTGACGGCGACCAGCGCCCAGCCGGCGGGGGGCGCGCCAGGCGCCGGACGATCTTCGAGGACAAGTTCGCCGGGCGAGCGGCAGACGACGGCTTTCATGCTTCAATCCAGTCGGTTCATGGCACCGCCGGCCCTGCTGTCGCGAGGCCGGCGGTTGTTGGGAGGCAGTCTATTTGCCGCGGCGGCGCAGCCCGTCGAAATAGACGATGACGATGATCAGCACGCCGGTGATGATGCGCTGCCAGAAGGCGTTGACGTTGAGCAGATTGGCGCCGTTGTTGATGGTGGCAAGGATGAAGGCGCCGAGCAGCGGTCCGTGCACGGAGCCGACAGCGCCGAACAGCGAGGTGCCGCCGATCACCGAGGAGGCGATCGCCTGCAATTCCCAGCCCTCGGCCTGCGTCGGATTGCCGATGCCGATGCGCGAGGCAAGCAGCACGCCGACGAAGGCCGCACACAGCCCCGACAGCGTGTAGGCCATGTAGATGGTGCGCTGGACGTTGACGCCTGACAGGCGCGACGCCTCGGCGTTGGAGCCGACCGAGAACAGATAGCGGCCCCAGCGGCTGTGGTGCAGGAAGATGTAGGCTGGGATACCGACCAGGATCACCATCCAGAACAGATTGGGGACGCCGGCGAAGGAACTGCGCGAGAACGTCTGGAAGGCGTCGTTGTTGATCGAGATCGAGTTGCCGTTGGTCATCAACAGACCGATGCCGCGCAGCGAGGTCAGCGTTGCCAGGGTGATGATGAAGGGCGGCAGGCCCATCTTGACGATGCCGAAGCCATGGAACATGCCGATGGCGACGCCGACCAGCAAGGTGATCAGGATGGCGAGGAAAACCGGTGTCCCGGCGTTGATCAGCATCGCGACGATGACAGTGGCGAAGCCGACCACGGCGCCGACGGAAAGGTCGATGCCGCCGGTGATGATGACGAAGGTCTGGCCGACCGCCAGGATGGCGATCATCGACCCTTGCCGCAATAGGTTCGAGATGTTGTTGGCCGAGGCGAAGCTCGGCGTCGCCACCGACAGGATGATCCATAAAAGAACCAGCAGCGCCAGCAGTGTCAGCCCGAACAGGGCGTTGTAGTTGCGTTTCGGCCTTTCGGCAGCGATCGCCTCGGTGCTCATATCCGTCCTCCCGGTTTTTCTTGTTTCTCGGCCAGCGCCTGGGTGAGGATCTCCTCGTGGTCAGCGGTACGAAAGCCGTGCGTGGCCACCAGCTTGCCGCGCCGGAACACGTGCAGCGTGTCGGCGAGTTCATAAACCTCGGGCAGGTAGGACGAGATCAGGATGATGCCGGCTCCCTTGGACAACAGCGCGCCGAACAGGCGGTAGATCTCGGCCTTGGTGCCGACGTCGACGCCGACAGTCGGCTCGTCGAAGATGAATAGCTTGGCGCCATGGGCGAGCCATTTGCCGATGACTATCTTCTGCTGGTTACCGCCGGACAGGCTGGAGGCCAGCGCGCCGCGCGTCGGCGTCTTGATGCGCAGGTCGGCGATCTGGCGATCGGCTTGCGCCTTTTCCTGCGCGCGGGAGATCAGCAGATTGCTGGAGATGCGCTTGTAGATCGGCAGATTGAGGTTGAGTCCGACCGGCAGGTTGAGGCAGAGGCCCTGGTCGCGGCGGCTTTCCGGGGCCAGCGCCATGCCGAGCCTGATCGCGTCGTGTTCGGAATTGACCTTGAACTCCTTGCCCTCCCAGAGGATATGGCCGGCCGATTTGCGGTGCCGGCCATAGAGCGTGGTGACGAACTCGCTGCGCCCGGCGCCGATCAGGCCGTAGAGGCCGACGATCTCGCCGGCGCGGACGGACATCGAGACATTTTCGAAACCCTTGCCGGACAGGTTCCTGGTTTCGACGATGGTCGCGCCGGGGGTGAAATGCTCCTTGTGGTAGACCTGCTCGATCGAGCGGTTGATCATCATCTTGACCAGCTCGGCGTCATTGGTCTCGGCAATGTTCCTGGTGCCGACCAGCGTGCCGTCGCGCAGCACCGAGACGCGGTCGGCGAGCTCGAACACTTCTTCCATGCGATGGCTGATGTAGATGATGGTGACGCCTTCGCCCTTCAGCCGGCGAATCAGCGTGAACAGCTGGTCGGCCTCCTTGCGGGTAAGATAGGCGGTCGGCTCGTCGAAGATCAGGAATTTGGTGCCGCGCACGGTGGCGCGGGCGGCGGCGATCAACTGCTGCTGGCCGATGGTCAGGTCACCCAGCATGACATGCGCCGGCAGGTCGAAGCCGAGATCGTCGATGATCTTCTGCGCCTGCCTGATCATCGCCCGCTGCTGCAGGATGCCGAAGCGGGAATTCTCCTCGCCGAGGAACATGTTGGCGGCGACGGTGAGATGGCGGCACAGGACGACTTCCTGATGCACGGCATTGATGCCGAGCGCCATCGCCTCATGCGGCGTTGCCAATGCGGCAGGTTTGCCCTCCCAGATGACGTCGCCGGAGGTGCGCGGCATGACGCCGGTAAGAAGCTTGATCAGGGTGGATTTGCCGGCGCCGTTCTCGCCGACGATCGCGTGGATCTCGCCGGCCTTGAAGGCGAGATCGACCGGCTTCAGCGCATGGGTGCCGGGATAGCGCTTTTCCAGCCCGCGGAGTTCGAGGATGGTCCTGCCCGGTTCCAGCGTTGGGGCCGGATGGAGTTCCTGCGCCGTCGACATCATGACAATCCTCCCAGATTGGCCCCCAAAGATTGGCCTCGCGATTGGCACGAGTGGGATGTTTCCGGGGCGAAAAGGCCCCGGAAACAGTTCACTTGCGGCTATGCTCAGTCGAGCTTCGGGTTGAGCAGCGCGTCGATCTTCGGATCCTTCATGTTGGCCTTGGTAACCAAATTAGCGCCCGTGTCGACATTGGCCTCGACCTTCTCGCCCTTCGAGGCGGCGAGCGCCGTCTTGATGCCGTCATAGCCCATCCGGTACGGATCCTGAACGACGAGAGCCGAAATGACGCCGTCGTTGAGGAACTTGATCAGCTTCTCGTCGCTGTCGAAACCGACCAGCCCGACCTTGCCGGCAAGACTGTTCTCGGCGATCGCCTGACCGACGCCCTGCGCCATGATCAGGTTGGAGGCGAAGATGCCCTTGAGGTTGGGGTTGGCGGTGATCAGGTCGGTGGCGATGTTGAGGCCGGTGGTGGCTTGGCCGTCGGCGTATTTGTCGGCGACCAGCTTGAGGCCCGGATATTTGGCAGCGAGCTGTTCCTTAAAACCCTGGGCGCGCTGTTCGAGCGAGCCGGCGCCCGGAAGCGCGGTGATCAGGGCGACGTCGCCCTCGACCTTGCCGCCATTGGCTTCGCCGATGGCTGCGGCAAGGCCGTCAGCGGCAACGCGGCCGCCCTGGATGTTGTCGGTGGTCAGGAACGAGGTGAAGGCCTTGGAGTCGGCGCCGGAGTCGATACCGATGATCTTGACCTTGGTGGCGGCCTCGTCGATCGGCTTGCCGAGCGCCTTGGCTTCGGTCGGCGCAATGACGACGGCCGCCGGGTTGCCGGCGACGGCATTTTCAAGGATCGAGATCTGGCCGTTGACGTCGGTCTCGGCCTGGGCGCCGAGCTCCGGCACGTTGACGCCGAGGTCCTTGCCGGCCTTGCGGGCTCCCGCCAGAACGATCTGCCAGTAGAAGGACGTGGTGTCCTTGACGATGATCGGAATGGTTGCGTCGGCCGCGGATGCCGGGGCCGAGTGCATCACGCCGGCAAGCATCGAGGCGGCTGCGAGTGCCACGAAGGCGCGGCGATTGAGAATGCTGGTCACGAATTTCATTAGGAGTCCTCCCTAAGTCGCCCGGTGAATGTTACGGAAGCTCCATTCGGATGGCGCGGCCCAAACGGAACTTTATCAATAAAAAACATTTACCGCATTTTGATAGTGCATCACCTCGGTCGGCGCAAGCGATGTTTGATGGCCGCTCGAATGGCTGGGCGGGAAAGCTTGCTCCCTCGGAACTCCGCTGCCAATCTCCTCCAATATGTCGCATGGAATATTAATTCCATCATACAGTCAATATGGAATGTTCATTCTTTTTCGGGGTGTACGAACTGTGACACCTGGCAATCACGTCAGGTGTTTGCGACCGGCTTAGAGCGTCGCTCCGAGGTGCCACGGCACGAACTCGTTGTCGCCGTAGCCGAACTCTTCGCTCTTGGTCTTGCGGCCCGAAGCCGTCTCGACGATCAGTTCGAAGATCTCGCGGCCCATGCCGGCGATGGTCTTTTCGCCCGAGGCGATGACGCCGCAATTCACGTCCATGTCCTCCTCCATCGTGTGATACATGGTCGAGTTGCTGGCGACCTTGATCGACGGCGTCGGCCGGCAGCCGAAGCAGGAGCCGCGGCCTGTGGTGAAGACGATGACGTTGGCGCCGCCCGCCACCTGGCCGGTGGCCGAGACCGGGTCGTAGCCGGGCGTGTCCATGAACACCAGCCCGTGCCCGGTGACCTTTTCGGCATAGCCGAAGACGCCGTTGAGCGGCGTCTGGCCGCCCTTGGCGACCGCGCCGAGCGACTTTTCCAGGATGGTGGTCAGGCCGCCGCGCTTGTTACCCGGTGAGGGATTGTTGTCGATCGATGCGCCATGCTTGGCGACGTGGTCTTCCCACCATTTCACATAACCGTCGAGCTTGGCGGCGATCTCGGGGGTTGCGGCGCGATAAGCGAGCAGGTGCTCGGCGCCGTAGATCTCCGTCGTCTCGGAGAGGATGCCGACACCGCCGACGCCGGCCAAAATGTCGACCGCGGCACCCAGCGCCGGATTGGCGGTGATGCCGGACATGCCGTCGGAGCCGCCGCATTGCAGACCGACGACGATCTCGCTGACCGGGATCGGCTCACGCTGAAGCTTGCCGACCTCCTCGGCGATCTCGGCCAGCACGACCAGCGCCTTCTCGACCGATTTGCGCGAGCCGCCGGCTTCCTGGATGTTGAAATGACGTTTTCCCGCGGCAACGCCCTTCTGGCCGTAGAGGGTGAGCTGGTTGACCTCGCAGCCGAGCCCGACCATCAGCACGCCGCCGAAATTCGGGTGACGGGCGTAGCCGGCCAGCGTGCGGTGTAGCACCATCATGCCGTCGCCGGTGGCGCTCATGCCGCAGCCCTGGCCGTGGACGATCGGGACGAAGCCGTCGATGCCGGGATATTGCGGCAAAAGGGTGCGGTTCGCGGCGTCGGCGATGGCATGGCAGACGGTGGCCGAGCAATTGACGCTGGCGAGAATGCCGACGAAGTTGCGCGTGCCGGCGCGGCCGTCGGCGCGGCGGTAGCCCATGAAGGTGCGGGCGCGGTCGGCCTCGGTCGCATGCACTGCCTCGCTCGGCGGCACCACCGGCAAACGCCCGCTTTCGAAGACCAGATTGTGCGAATGGACATGCTCGCCGGGCGCGATGTCTTGCGTGGCGCGGCCGATCGCCTGGGCGTATTTGACCACGGCCTCGCCGGCCGCAATCGGCTTGATCGCCACTTTGTGGCCCGGCTCGATCACTGCGGCGGCGACGGCGCCGCCCGGCAGCACGGTGCCGATCTCGATGCGGCCATTGGCGACCGCGACATTGTCGGCGGGAGACAGAAGAATGCTGTTTGCGGCGTTCACGGGAGCTTCCTGGGTGTGTTCCTGGGTGCGCGAGCGGATTGACACGCGGCTCTTAACATATAATGTCTTTTATCGTGAAAAAACATTTTGCGTCAATTGTTTTTTCGCCAGAGCGCGACGCGTCTTTGGATGCGAGAAGTAGGCTCTACAACCAAAACTAGCGTTGCGCATGATGTTTTCCGAAAAGGTACCGGTTTCATGCGCGAGAAACGCTTCACACTGGCCGCAAACGCCGATGCGCCACGGGGCAGGGGATGTCGAAGAGCAACAACGTTTACAAGGACGCCTATAATCGCGGTCTGAGGCTGCTCGACGAAACCAGGAGCCTGCCTTCGGAGCCGGAGCTGGGTACGCTGCTCGGCGTCAGCCGCACGACGGTCCGCACTATCCTTGCGCGCATGGAAGAAACCGGGCTGATCGACTGGAACAAGCGCAGCAAGACGGTCCTGCGCGAACCGCGACCGGACGATTTCTTCCCCGAGGAAGAAACCGACACGCTGGCCGAGATCATCGAGCGCTCCTTCATGCGGCGGCTGCTTGCCAGCGGTGCCGAAGCCGGCATGCAGATCAACGAGCTCGAACTGGCGCGCGAGATCGGCGTCGGCACCACCAGCGTGCGCGAATTCCTGATCCGCTTCTCGCGCTTCGGGCTGATCGAGAAGCGCCGCAACAGCCACTGGGTGCTGAAAGGCTTTACCCGCGCCTTCGCGCTGGAGCTGACCGAAATCCGCGAGATGTTCGAACTTCGCTCGGCCGCAGCCTTTGCCGCTCTGCCCGAGGACAGCCCGGTGTGGACCGACCTCGACCGCCTGGAAGACGAGCATCACCGGCTGGAGCGCGAGATCGCCGTGCGCTTCAACGAATTCTCCGAGCTTGACGAGCGCTTTCACCGGCTGATCCATCGGGCGTCGCACAACCGCTTCATCGTCGATTTCTACGACGTCATCGCCATGATCTTCCACTACCACTACCAGTGGAACAAGGCGCAGGAGCGCGAGCGCAACGAAGTCGCGGTCCAGGAGCATCTCGCCTATATCGCCGCGCTCAAATCGCGCGATCTCGCCAAGGTCGACGCCGCCTGCCGCAAGCACCTGAAATCGGCCCGCCACACGCTGCTGACGTCCATTCCCGAGGGCAGGCAGCCGCAACGCGCGTGATTGTGTTGCGTTGCCGCAGCAGCGTTTTGGCGATTTTCCGGCCGCCGGCTCCGTGCTAGAGAGCTGACGTTGCTGCGTGAAGAGGCTGGTTCTTGACCATACGCCGGAGACGATGGAGCATGCCGGTCGCGTTCGCCGCGGCGTGGCTTTTCATGCTCCAGTCGATATTCGGCGCGTTTGCTTCCGGCGTCGCACCCAACGCCTCGCAATTCGATGCTTTCGGCAACACGATCTGCACCCATGACGGTGCGGCGCAACTCCCCGCCGGCGATCCGCATCAGCAGCACATGCCGGCTTGCTGCATGCTTGGCTGCAACATCGTTTCGGCGGTCTACGTGCCGCTGGATGCAGCCGGGAGCCTGGCTCGCAGCCTTTCCGTCGAAACCATCGCCTTTATCCTGCCGGCCTTCCGGCATCGCGATTTCGCCCGCGCCCGCACTCCGTCCAATCCGCGCGCACCACCGGCGACGGCCTGATCCGTTCTGGTTCGCGCCGCGCAACGCTTTGCGGCGCGTTTATCGACATCGTTCGCGACCGGCCATCGGCGCGATCCCCTAAAGTCCACGGAGCAATCATGTCTCACTCTTTTCGCGCTGCCGCATCCAGCCGCAGGCGCTTCGCACTGGGTCGTTTCGAGCAGCGTCTCGGCGTCGCCCTTTGCGTTCTTGCCCTCCTGTTCGCCAGCGCCCAGACGGCGTTGGCACACGAGTTCAAGCTTGGCGATCTCGAGATCGGGCACCCCTGGTCGCGCACCACGCCAGCCGGCGCCAAGGTGGCCGGCGGCTACTTCACCATCACCAACACAGGCAGTGCGGCGGATCGCCTGCTGTCGATCACCTCCGACATTTCGGCCAAGGCCGAACTGCACGAGATGGGCGTCAGCAATGGCGTCATGACCATGCGGCCGGTCACCGGCGGCCTCGAAATCCCGGCTGGCGGCAAGGTCGCGCTGGCGCCCAACGGCTATCATTTGATGTTCATGGATTTGAAGCGGCAGCCCAAGGAGGGCGAAACGTTCTCCGCCACGCTGACCTTCGAAAAAGCCGGGCCCGTGCAGATTGAATTCGCCGTGCAAGGCATCGGCAGCGCGGCGCCCCAGGACGACGACTGACTTGGCCGCTTCGAGAGGTACCGTCATGAAGAAATCTCTTTTGCCCGGCTGCGTGCTTCTTGTCCTCGGGACCAGCGCGGCCTTTGCCCACATCACGCTCGAAACGCCGGAGGCGGCGGTGGGCTCGACCTACAAGGCGGTTCTTCGGGTGCCGCATGGCTGCGAGGGCAAGGCGACGACCGCGCTGCGCGTGCAGATCCCGGAAGGAGTGCTCTCGGTCAAACCGATGCCGAAGCCGGGTTGGACACTGCAGGTCAAGAACGGCAAATACGAAAAGTCCTACCAGCTCTACGGCCAGGCAGTGACCAGCGGCGTCAAGGAGATCGACTGGAGCGCCGGCAGCCTGCCGGACGAGTTCTACGACGAATTCGTCTTTCGCGCGACGCTGGCGTCCGACCTGCCGGCAGGCCAGACGCTGCATTTCCCGGTGGTGCAGGAATGTGACGGGGTTGCCGATCGCTGGATCGAAATTCCGGCGGCCGGGCAGGCTGAGGACGCGCTGGAATTTCCGGCACCCGGCCTCAAGCTGCTGCCGAAGAAGTGATCTCCTTACGCGGCGCGCTCTATCCGAAAGAGCGCGCCGCTGTCTTTGTGGCGGTGACATGAGCGCGGCATCCATCCTGCGAACGGCCTGCACAACCGGCCGGCTTGCCATCGGCCTGCTGGCTGCGATTGTGCTGCTTGCCACCATTGCCGCGCCAAACGCAGCCTTCGCCCACGCGGCGCTGATCAAGGCCGAGCCGGCTGACGGTGCGGTGCTGGCGCAGAGCCCGTCGCAGATGTCGCTGACCTTCAGCGAGCCGGTTTCGCCGCTGGTGCTGACGCTGGTGCGGCCCGACGGCACGTCGATCCCGCTGAGCTCCTTCCGGCTCAGCGGCCAGACCGTCGAGATCGACAATCCGCAGGCGCTGACGTCGGGCACGCATGTGCTGAGCTGGCGGGTGATTTCCGCCGACGGGCATCCGGTCGGCGGCTCGGTGCTGTTCTCGGTCGGTGCACCGAGTGCTGCGCCGGCCCCTTCCGAAGCTGTCGACCGGGCGCTTCGAACGGCGATCTGGATCGGCAAGGTTTTTCTATACATCGGCCTGTTTTTCGGTGTCGGCGGTGCCTTTGCGCTAGGCTGGCTGGCGCAAGGCGGCCGATCCGGCCAGAACATGATCGTCGCCGCGATCCTGTGCGGGCTGGCCGCCGCACTTTTGTCGCTCGGTTTCCAGGGGCTGGATGCACTCGGCGCGCCGCTTGCCCGGCTGGCGCAGCCGGTCATCTGGCAGACCGGGCTTGGCACCAGCTTCGGCTGGACGGTGCTGATCGCGCTGATGGCGCTCGGCCTGAGCCTATTATCGCTGGTCGTGCCGCCCGCCGACGCAAAGCCGCTGGCCTTGGCCGGACTGGTTGGCGTTGGCGCAGCACTTGCCGCCAGCGGGCATGCCAGTGCCGCCGAGCCGCAATGGCTGACCCGGCCGATGGTGTTTCTGCACGCCACTGGTATCGCGATTTGGTCCGGGGCGCTGGCGCCGCTCGGTCTTGCCTTGAAACGGCAGCCGGACAAAGCCGGGCCGTTGCTGCGCCGGTTTTCACGAGCGATCCTGTTCGTCGTGGCGGTGCTTGCGGCAGCCGGCATCGTGCTCGCCGTCATCCAGGTGCAAACGCCGTCGGCGCTGGTCCATACCGCTTATGGCCGGCTGCTGCTGCTCAAGCTGGTGCTGCTCGTCTTTCTGTTCACGCTCGCCGCCGTCAATCGCTTCAAGCTTACGGCTCCGGCTGAGGCGGGCGAAACGGAAGTCCAGAGGCGACTGGCCCGCTCGATCGGCATCGAGGTGCTGATCGTGGTCGCGATCTTCGGCATCGCCGCCGGTTGGCGCTTCACGCCGCCGCCGCGCGCGCTGGCGATCGCCGCGGCACAGCCGGCATCGGTGCATATCCACACGCTCCAAGCGATGGCCGATCTCAGCATTGCGCCCGGGCACACCGGACCTGTTGCCGCTTCGATCTTCATCATGACCGGCGATTTCGGCCCGCTCGACGCCAAGCAGGTAACGCTGGTCCTGTCAAAGCCCGATTCCGGCATCGAGCCCATCAAACGCCCGGCGACGAGGCTTGGCGACGGCACCTGGCGCGTCGACGATCTCGTCATTCCGGTCGCCGGCCGGTGGACGGCGCGGCTCGATATCCTGGTCTCGGATTTCGAGATGGTGAAGATAGAGGCGCCGATCGACATCAGGCCGTGACGAGAGCGCTGGTCCACGCAAGACAATTCGGCGAGGCGGTTGACGCGGCCGCGAACCCCCGTCAATCATCGCCATCAAGAATGGGCGTCCAACCCAATCGCGGGCTCAAACCAACAAGATCCGAAAGCAGGGAAGAAACGATGGAAAAAGCCGAAATCGGCCTGATCGGCCTTGGCACGATGGGCTCCAACCTGGCGCTCAATATCGCCGAGAAGGGACACCGCATCGCCGTCTTCAATCGCACCGCGGCGCGCACCGATGCCTTCGTCGAAAATGCCGGCGCACTTCGGGATAGGGTGGTGCCCTGCTACAGCCTCGAAGAACTGGCCGCCGCGATCCGGCCGCCGCGGCCGATCATCATCATGGTGCTGGCCGGCAAGCCGGTCGACGAGCAGATCGGCGCATTGCGCGGCGTGCTGTCGGCCAACGACATCGTCATCGACGCCGGCAATGCCAATTTCCGCGATACGATGCGTCGCTTCTCCGAGCTTACCGATTCGGGCCTGACCTTCATCGGCATGGGCGTGTCCGGCGGCGAGGAGGGCGCACGCCACGGTCCCTCGATCATGGTCGGCGGCACCGAAGAGTCCTGGAAGCGCGTCGAAAAGGTGCTGACCGCGATCTCGGCCAAGTTCAAGGGCGAGCCTTGCGCGGCGTGGCTTGGCACCGACGGCGCCGGCCATTTCGTCAAGACCATCCACAACGGCATCGAATATGCGGACATGCAGATGATCGCCGAGATCTACGGCATCTTGCGCGACGGGCTCGGCATGGGGCCGAAAGAGATCGCCGAGGTGTTTTCCCAGTGGAACACGGGTCGGCTCAATTCGTACCTGATCGAGATCACCGCCAAGGTGCTGGCCGCCGACGATCCCAAGACCGGCAAACCGGTGGTCGACATCATCCTCGACCGCGCCGGCCAGAAAGGCACCGGCAAATGGTCGGTGATCGAGGCGCAGCAGCTAGGCATCCCGGCCACCGCGATCGAGGCGGCTGTGGCGGCACGCGTGCTGTCGTCGATCAAGGACGAGCGGCTGGCCGCCGAAAAGGTCTATGGCGGCGGCGTGAGCAAGATTTCCGCAGACAGGGACGCCCTGCTCGCCGATCTCGAGCTGGCTCTGTTTGCCGGCAAGATCGCCGCCTACGCGCAAGGCTTCGCGGTGATGAGCGGCGCGTCGAAGGAATTCAACTGGAACCTGCCGATGCCGGTCATCGCCAAGATCTGGCGGGCCGGCTGCATCATCCGCTCGCAATTGCTGGATACGATGGCGGAGGCCTTCGGCGGCGGCGGCGCAGCCACCAACCTGTTGATGGCGCCGGCTTTCGTCTCATTGATGCAGGAGGCACATCCGTCGCTTCGCCGTGTCGTCGCAAGGGCGGCCGAAGCCGGCTCGCCGGTGCCGGCCCTGTCATCTGCACTTGCCTATTTCGACAGTTACCGGCAGGGCCGGGGCACCTCGAACCTGATCCAGGCGCAGCGCGATTTCTTCGGCGCGCACGGCTTCGAGCGCATCGATGGGCAGGGCGCTTTCCATGGGCCCTGGGGGAGCGGAGCGGCAGATTAGCGCCTCATCCCGGCTATAGCTTGTATCCTTGCCGCGTGCCGGAAGTGGTCGTTCGGTGGATCGGAGCCGCAGTAGGTTTGCGTCATGAAGCAGTCTTGGATTGATCCGAGTGCTAGTGACGGGCTCATGCTTCGCGACTTGCGGTGGGACTAAATATAAATGTGCAATAAAACCGGACTGCAATCATGGAGTGAGCGTAATGGAATCTGCTTTGCTTTCGAGTAGAGGAAACAAAGATGAGTCGATTCTCCGCACCGTCTGAAATGATGCGGGTCAGGCGCCCTTATCTTTATTCAGATAGCGAATGCACTGACGCCTACAGGCTGAGCGAATCCGAGCTGAGCCACCATCTGGACACGCTCACCGATCGCAACCAGCACAAGGATTTCGAAATCTTCTGCCGCAAATTGAGCGAGCGGGAACTTTGCCCCAACTTGCGCCCCCAAACAGGGCCGGAAGGCGGGGGAGATGGCAAGGTGGACACCGAGACCTATCCGGTTGATGAGCGAATTTCAGAACGTTGGTATGTTGGCGACGGGAAAAGCGGCACAGAGCGATGGGGATTTGCATTCAGCGCAAAGAAAGCCTGGTCCGATAAGGTGCGTTCCGATGTCAAAGGGATCGTTGGAACAGAGCGTGGCTATGACCGGATCATCTTCTTTACAAACCGCCCAGCACGGCAGCGTGATCGTCTTCGGATAGAAGACGAATTGCATCAGGAACATGGCGTTAAGGTCACAATTCTCGACCGGGAGTGGATCATTGACCGCATATTTTCCCACGGTCATAAAGACCTCGCCTACGAGCACTTGAAAGCCGGAGAACATCAACCCGACAACATCAAGCTCGGACCGAGAGATTTCAAGCGCCAGCAGGCACTGGATGAACTGGAAGCCGGCCTGAAAAAACTGGGCTCAACCGCTCAAGAGCAGACGCAGGCGGTCTCTGATACATTTGAAGCTGCACGGCTCTCAAGAGAACTCGAAAGGCCTCGGTTTGAGACAGAAGGCCGCTTTAAGCGAGCAATTGACCACGCAAAGAAATACGGCGCGAGCTACCAGCATCTACGCGCTGTGTACGAGCATGCCTGGACGGCGTTTTGGTGGTTCGATGATGTCGAGATCATGCAGGATAAATACGAACAGGTCGAGGCCATTGCCTTTGCGAGCGGGCACGCCGTCCACATCAGCAAAGTCTGCAATCTCCATCAGCTTTTGGTGGGCAGGGTCTTCCAAGGTCATGAAACCCCCGAAGAATTATCCTTTGCCGATAGGTCAAAACGGCTGAAGGAAAAGCTCTTAGAACTGGCTGCCGATAAATCCCGACCCAACAATGCCTTGCATGCGGAGACGCTACTTGTCTTTCACGGCATGAGTGAAATGTCCCTTTCGGGGGAGCGGGAAAATCTGGACGAAATTTGGCAGGCCCTCTGCGGGATTATCGAAAGAGCAGAGGGCTTGGGAGAGTTTCCGGCTGATATGCTGGAAACCATGGTCGAGGCAATTGGCGAAAGCGTGCCCGATAGCCAGTCTTTCGATACCTTGGTCGAAAAGCTTGCGGAATTCATGGCCGAGCGCAGCAAAGAGATTAAGGCCGGAAGCCTTTATTTGCAGCAAGGTGAACGCAAGCTCGATGCTGAAAAGCCTATCGACGGCATAAAATGGCTTGGCCGTGCCGTCATACATCTTTCGAAAGACGAGAGCAGGAACGATCAGGCCAAGGCGCTTTACTACCTGGCGGTAGGCTATCGCGGAGCCGGTCTTCGTTGGGCGGCCCGCGCTACTGCTCTGGCATCAGTCATCCAGTATCTGGCAATGTCAGAAACTGAAGGGGATTTGCGGGTCGAAACGATCCCGGCGCTGAACCTGTTCGCAATGCTGTCTTTGCAGCTAGGCCATATCGTGGATGTCCTCAGCGCCATTCGTTTTCTACAGGCTATCGGAAGCAATGCTCCGCTGGATGATGAAAGCGGGGAGAGACTGAAGAACCAGATCACCCAGTTTGATCAGTTGCTTGCTTGCCTGCTCATAATTCAGCCGCCCGAAGAAATCCGCAGATTGGAAAGCTTGCCCGATGTTCTGGACGGGTTGACACTGTTTTCAGCACGTATGGCCCTGCTTTACCGCCTCGGACACATTGATGAGCTGAAGGCGGACGGTTCAATTCCCGAAGAGACTGACGATCACGAAATCCATGAAATGATGACGTTCCTGGCTTCACAGCCCGCATGCGGCAGCCTCCCGAACAAAGTCGTACTCTTTGATGAGGCGTTTAGCGGCGTTCGAACCAAAATACTGGGTGTGGAGATTGAAATCGAGGCCTCGAACACGCTTGAAGGGGTTCTACAGGCCGAAACGTATGCCGCAGCATTTGAGGGATTTGCGGCAACGCTGCTCAACGCCGGGGCGTTTCCGCATACAGAAAAGTTCACGGTTCGGATTCGGCAACTCGACAACATTCAGGAAGCATCGGTCGCCGGAGATGATGATTTCATGATGGAGGTTTGTGTCCCAGCGAATTGGCGGCTTGCTGAAGTAATCCATATTGGGAAGTACAACGAACACCTCATTTTCTCCTGCATCCATGCTTTGGCGAGCGTGGCTATGCTGCGTGATGCTACTGAGACCATCGGAGAATTGGTCAGAACCGAGAATGTCTTCGAGCGCGCCACATTGTTTTGCCGAGCCGGCATTTCCAGAAACAGGGTGTTCGGCACCCATGCGGGCCGTATTTCCGATTGGGGTGACTGCATCAATCAGAATTTTCCAATGGCACCGGATGCACCTGCGAGGCCAGCAGCAATGGAACTACCGGCGCTCGCAGGCGACGATGAAGAAGAGATGCCGCAGGTTTTCGGTGAAATTCGCAGCCACAGTGATGTGGTCGTTCGAGCAATCATCAATCCACGGCTTTGGGACGCTGCCGAGTGGAAAGGTATGATGTACGGCGTGACAATGCCGGGCCAACCACCGTTTCTGGGCTTGATGTTCGCAAATGCACCAAAGGGCGAAGCAATTTTCAAGGACTGGCATGCCCGGTTTGGCAGAGAAGACAGCCAAGATGAAATTCATATTTCGGTCATCAAAGGCATAGATCGCCAGAACCCGTTTCATTATAGAGGGCACATTACACAGGACTTCGACACGCTGTCAGGAGAACCCGGGAAGGTATTCGTCAATACCTCCCGTATGAATACGATGACGGTGGATAATCATCGGAACCTTGAGATGTTCTTCGAATACCTGAAGGCCTGCGGAGCTTATTTTCTCGTTCCCGCTGTTTTTGGTGAGTCGGGCCTGCCGGAACTTCGCATGGAACTTGCGATCCTCAAGCAAAAATTCCATGTGCGGGAAGCTTGGCAGGTCGGTCCACATGACGTCGATATGATGGCCGTACGGCCCGACGACGACGTTATCATACCGGAAGGGGAAACCGCTCCACCTGTTCACGAGCTTGCCAAAATCCGTGAGAAATCGCGTCGGAAAGGGTGAGATTAAAGCTTCGCTTCTTTGCCTTCGGGGAAGGTTGAATGACAGCTATCTGCCGCACTCTGCCAGATAGCGGACCTTCAGCAAACGGCTCCAAGGTTGCCGGTCAGCAGCGCGCATTGGAGCCGGATGCTAGTTCAATCTGAACATATCCCGCTCTAGTCGGGGCGGCGATAGGCCTGCACTTCGCCCGGCTCGCTCAGGCTTTGCAGGGTGCCGGGTGCGGCGCCGCCGATCCAGCCCAGCACCGAGCGGGCGAGTTCGGCGCCGGCCAGCCGGAAGTTCTCGTTGACGACCAGCAATTCGCTGCGAAACAGGTGCAGAAGCTCCGACGATTGTTTGGACACCACATCGACATCGCTGCCAAGCTTGAGGCCGGCGTCTTCGATGCCGGCGACGATGGCGAGCGTCGCGGCGGCGGCGCTGCTGATGAAACCATCCGGGCGGTTTTCGCGGCGCATCAGCTGCGCGGTCCGCATTCTGATCTGCTCGATCGAATGATCGATCGAAACGGTGTTGAACGGAATCTCGCTGGCGCCGACCTCGCTCAGCGCATCGGCAAAGCCGGCGAGCGTGTGGCCGTGATAGGTCAGCTCGACCGGCGGCGCCAACAGAGCCAGGCGGCGGCGGCCGAGGCCGGCCAGATGGCGCACTGCCTCGGCTGCGAAAGCGTAATTGTCGAAATCATGGTAGGGATGGATCAGCCCCATATCGGTGCGGCCATGCGTGGCAAAGGGGATGCCGCGCTCCAGCATATAACGGGCCCTCGGATCGTTCGGCTGCGTGCGCGAAATGATGACGCCGTCGGCTGAACCGGTTTCCACGAGGTAGCGGATCGGGTCGAGCGGATCCTGCGAGCGCGAGTAGGGTGTCACGATCAAATGGTAGGGCGTGTCGGCAATGACTTCGGAAACGCCGTAGATGATATCCGAGACAAAGCTCATGATCTCGTGCTCGGTGTTGAGCACCAGGCTGATGACATTGGTCTTGCCGGTGCGCAGGCGGACGCCGGCACGGTTGGGCCGATAACCGATCTGCTTGGCGACAAGCTGGACGCGCCGCCTGGTCTCGGCGCCGATCTCGGGCGCATCCTTCAGCGCGCGCGACACGGTGGTGACGCCCAGCCCGGTCATGAAGGCGAGCGTCTTCAGTGTCGGCCGGCCCGGGCCCGACGCTTCGTCGGCCTTCTCTTTTTGATGCCTGTTCATTCATCCCGCCCCGTCAGGCGCATAGCAGTTGCCGGGCAGGCCGGCAATCGGCGGGCCGCGGGTACGCCGCGGGCCTTCACCGAATGAGACCGCTATATACTGAAACGTTACAGATTGTCACTGCCGTGGCGATATCACTGGTGACAGGCGCGAAACGAGCGGCACTCCGGTCGGCGCAAAAAAGAGCGACAGAAGGAGCTTTTCCGGTTTTCTGGCGTCGCAGCATTGCATTTTGCAGTGCAACCCCTCTTGTTGCGATGCGGTAGGCCGACGAGCCGCGCGATTTTATTCGCGCTTCGAAAAAACTTGATGCCACCTTCGCCTGAGGGGTTGCGCGCCTTAAGCAATTGCCGTATCGAAAATCTGTAACGTTTCAGATTCTGGGAGGAACGAAATGCGATACCAACTCATGACTGCTGCGCTGGCTACGACGGTCGCGCTGCAATTTGCCGGCCCGGCGGCCGCGACGGATCTGGAAGTCACCCATTGGTGGACCTCCGGCGGCGAGGCGGCAGCGGTCGCCGAACTCGCCAAGGCTTTCGACGCAACCGGCAATCACTGGGTTGACGGCGCCATCGCCGGCTCCGGCGGCACGGCGCGGCCGATCATGATCAGCCGCATCACCGGCGGCGACCCGATGGGCGCGACCCAGTTCAATCACGGCCGGCAGGCGGAAGAATTGGTGCAGGCCGGGCTGATGCGCGACCTCACCGATCTCGCCACCAAGGAAAAGTGGACGGAAATCGTGCAGCCGAAGAGCCTGCTCGACGGCTGTACCCTCGACGGCAAGATCTATTGCGTGCCCGTCAATATCCACTCCTGGCAGTGGCTGTGGCTGTCGAACGCGGCCTTCGAAAAAGCCGGCGTGCCGGTGCCGAAGAACTGGAATGAATATGTCGCTGCGGCGCCCGCGCTTGAAAAGGCAGGCATCCAGCCGCTAGCGGTCGGCGGCCAGCCCTGGCAGGCCTCCGGCGCTTTCGACGTGCTGCTTGCGGCGGTCGGCGGCACCGACGCCTTCCTCAAGGTCTACAAGGACAAGGACGCGGAATTCGCCGCTGGGCCCGAGGTCGCCAAGGTCTTCAAGGCCGCGGACGACGCCCGCAAGATGGCCAAGAACACCAATGTGCAGGACTGGAACCAGGCCACCAATCTGGTCATCACCGGCAAGGCCGGCGGCCAGATCATGGGTGACTGGGCGCAGGGCGAGTTCCAGGTTGCCGGCCAGACCGCCGGCAAGGACTATACTTGCCTTCCGGGCCTCGGTCTCAACGAGGTCATCGCCACCGGCGGCGACGCTTTCTACTTCCCGCTGCTGAAGGATCCCGAAAAATCGAAGGCACAGGAAGTGCTGGCCCACACGCTGCTCGATCCCAAGACGCAGGTCGCCTTCAATCTCAAGAAAGGTTCGCTGCCGGTGCGCGGCGACGTCGACCTCAAGGCGGCGAACGACTGCATGAAGAAGGGGCTCGAAATTCTCGCCAAGGGCAATGTCATGCCCTGGACCGACCAGCTGCTTTCGCAGGATACGCAGAAGCAGAAGGAGGATCTTTTCTCCGAGTTCTTCGCCAAGCAGGACATGACCGTGGAAGATGCGCAGAAGCGCTTCGCCGCCATTGTCGGTTCGGCCGATTGAGCGATCGACCGACCGCCTCACTCCCGCCCCTGCAAACGCAGGGTCGGGAGCTCGGGTCAAGGCCTCTTGACCCTCCGGCCCTTACCCGATCCAGCGCGGCTGTGCAGATGAGCAAGAGCGAACGCCCTAGCCAACTCTTTCGCAACCTCAATGCGAAAATCGCCTCGATCCCAATGATCCTCACCGCGCTGGTGATCTTTGTCGGCGGCAGCGCGTGGACGGTGCTTTATTCCTTCACCAGTTCGAAGCTGCTGCCGCGGCTGCATTTCGTCGGGCTCGACCAGTACTACCGGCTGTGGTCGGTGCCGCGCTGGCTGGTCTCGATCGAGAACCTGCTGATCTACGGCGTGCTGTCGCTGCTGTTCTCGCTGGTCATCGGCTTCCTGCTTGCCGCCCTGCTCGACCAGAAGATCCGGTTCGAAGACACGTTCCGGACCATTTTCCTCTATCCCTTCGCCCTCTCCTTCATCGTCACCGGTCTCGTCTGGCAGTGGCTGCTCAACCCCGAGTTCGGTGTCCAGGCAGTGGTGCGCAGCCTCGGCTGGACGAGCTTCAGCTTCAATCCGCTCTATGATTCCAGCATCGTTATCTACGGCATATTGATCGCCGCTCTCTGGCAGGGCACCGGGCTCATCATGTGCCTGATGCTGGCCGGCCTGCGCGGGATCGACGAGGATATCTGGAAGGCAGCGCGGGTCGACGGGATCCCGACCTGGAAGACCTATCTGTTCATCATCATACCGATGATGCGGCCGGTCTTCATCACCACGCTGGTCATCATCGCTGCCGGTATCGTCAAGATCTATGACCTGGTTGTCGCCCAGACCAGCGGCGGGCCCGGCATCGCCTCCGAAGTCCCGGCCAAATATGTCTATGACTACATGTTCTTCGCCCAGAACCTCGGTCAGGGGTTCGCCGCCTCGACGATGATGCTGCTGTCGGTGATCATCGTCATCGTGCCGTGGGCCTATCTCGAGTTTGGAGGCAAGAAGCGTGTCTGACCATACCGTTTCCTTGCCGGCCGGCCCCGGCACGCTCGAAGCCTACGGGCCGAGCGGGCCGAAGCCGCGGCATATGTTCTCGCGCCGCAACATCTTCCTCTACGGCACGCTGATCGTGGTTGCGCTCTACTATCTTTTGCCGCTCTACGTGATGGTGGTGACATCGCTCAAAGGCATGCCCGAGATACGCCTCGGCAACATCTTCTCGCCGCCGATGGAGATCACCTTCGAGCCGTGGGTCAAGGCCTGGTCGAGCGCCTGCACCGGGCTCAACTGCGACGGGCTGTCGCGTGGCTTCTGGAATTCGGTGCGCATCACGATCCCGTCGGTGATCCTGTCGATCGCGCTCGCCTCGGTGAACGGCTATGCGCTTGCCAACTGGCGCTTCAAAGGTGCCGACACCTTCTTCATCATCCTGATCGTCGGCGCCTTCATCCCCTATCAGGTGATGATCTATCCGATCGTCATCATCCTGCGCGAAGTCGGCCTCTACGGCAGCCTCAGCGGCCTGGTGATCGTCCATTCCATCTTCGGCATGCCGATCCTCACACTGTTGTTCCGCAACTACTTTACCTCCATGCCGGAGGAGCTGTTCCGGGCAGCGCGTGTCGACGGCGCCGGCTTCTGGGGCATTTATTTCCGCATCATGCTGCCGATGTCGCTGCCGATCTTTGTCGTCGCCATCATCCTGCAGGTGACCGGCATCTGGAACGACTTCCTGTTCGGCGTCGTCTACACCCGCCCCGACACCTATCCGATGACGGTGCAGCTCAACAACATCGTCAACTCGGTGCAAGGCGTGAAGGAATACAACGTCAACATGGCAGCCACCATCCTGACCGGCCTGGTGCCGCTGATCGTCTATTTCCTGTCCGGAAAATTGTTTGTGCGCGGCATCGCCGCCGGCGCGGTGAAAGGATGATGGCGATGAACGCAAACGGCAGCATTGCGGCAAACGGCACCAGCGTCTCGATCCAGAACCTGTCGCTGAATTTCGGTGCGATATCGGTGCTGCAGACGCTCAACCTCGATGTTGCCGAAGGCGAATTCATCGTGCTGCTCGGCCCGTCCGGCTGCGGCAAGTCGACCTTGCTCAACTGCATTGCCGGGCTGCTCGACGTTTCCGAAGGCCGCATCTTCATCAAGGGCAAGAACGTCACCTGGGAAGAGCCCAAGGATCGCGGCATCGGCATGGTGTTCCAGTCCTACGCGCTCTATCCGCAGATGACGGTGGAGAAGAACCTGTCGTTCGGGCTGCGCGTTGCCGGCCTCGCCAAGGACGAGATCGCCAAGCGCATCGCCCGGGCCGCCGAGATCCTGCAGATCGAACCGCTTTTGCATCGCAAGCCGGCGGCGCTGTCCGGCGGGCAGCGCCAGCGCGTGGCGATCGGGCGCGCACTTGTGCGTGACGTCGATGTCTTTCTGTTCGACGAACCGCTCTCCAACCTCGACGCCAAGCTGCGCGCGGAATTGCGCGTCGAGATCAAGCTGCTGCATCGCAAGCTCGAGAACACCATGATCTACGTCACCCACGACCAGATCGAGGCGATGACGCTGGCCGACCGTATCGCGGTGATGAAGGGCGGCGTCATCCAGCAGCTCGATGCGCCGCAGACCATCTATAACCGGCCGGTCAACCGGTTTGTCGCCGGCTTCCTCGGCTCGCCGGCAATGAACTTCCTCGACGGCAGACTGGAGCAAGCGGCAGGCGACTGGCACTTCGTCGCCGAGGATGTGCGGATACCGCTTGCCACCTATGCTTTCGAGAAGGACCCGGTGCCAGGGCCGGCCGTGTTCGGCATCCGCCCCGAGCACGTGGCGTTCAACAGCGGCAC
Organism: Mesorhizobium sp. M1088; assembly: GCF_040318575.1. Taxonomy (NCBI): domain Bacteria; kingdom Pseudomonadati; phylum Pseudomonadota; class Alphaproteobacteria; order Hyphomicrobiales; family Phyllobacteriaceae; genus Mesorhizobium; species Mesorhizobium sp. M1088. The sequence continues at coordinate 45,886 of NZ_JAMYMO010000008.1, forward strand.
GGGATGGCCATTCGCAGCCACGGCAAATGTCGAGGTCGTCGAGCCCATGGGTTCCGACACGCTGGTCTGGCTGAAGCTCGCCGGCCAGAATTTCACGGTGCGGGTGACGGCCGAGCGCACGCCAAACAACGCCGAGGCGGTCGGCATCGGTTTTGACCCGATGCGCGCCTCGCTTTTCGACGCCGCCACAGGTAACCGCCTCTAGAGCATGATTTAGCCTCCCAAGACTCTTCTACTCCCGCAAGACTCATCCCCCCAAAACTAACCATCCACAAGAAAACGGACAGAGACGATGAACTGGTCATTCCAACTTTACAGCGCCCGCAATTTCCAGCCCTGGGAGGGCGTGCTCAAGATGCTGGGGGAGCTTGGTTACAGCCAAGTCGAAGGGTTCGGCGGCGTCTATGACGATCCCAAGGCGTTCCGTGCCGAGCTCGACAAGAACGGGCTCGCCATGCCGACCGGGCATTTCTCGATCGACGCGCTCGAGAAGGATTTCGACGGCGTGCGCAGGACGGCCGACGCGCTCGGCATCACGCTGCTCATCTGCCCGTTCCTGAACGCCGAGTTCAGGCCGGCCGACACAGCCGGCTGGCGCGGCTTCGGCGAACGCCTGGCCAAGGTCGGCGAGACGGCCAGGAAAGCCGGCTACGGCTTTGCTTGGCACAACCATGATTTCGAGTTCAAGGCGCTTGCCGACGGTTCGGTGCCGCAGGACCATATCCTGTCCTCCGCGCCCGACATCGGCTGGGAGATGGACGTCGCCTGGGTGGTGCGCGGCGGCGTCGATCCGCTGCCCTGGATCGAGAAGCACGGCAAGCGCATCGTCGCCGTCCATGTCAAGGACTTGGCCAAGCCGGGCGAGGGCCTCGACGAGGACGGCTGGTCGGATGTCGGCCACGGCACCATCGACTGGCCCGGCCTGATCAAGGCGCTGCGCGCCAAAAGCGCCGCAAAATACTACGTCATGGAACAGGACAATCCCAATGATATCGAGCGCTTCGCCCGCCGCTCGATCGCAGCCGCCAAGACCTATTAGGAGCACACCAGCATGGCAACAAAACTTGGCATCGGCGTCATCGGCTGCGGCAACATCTCGAAGGCGTATTTCTCGCTGGCACCGCTGTTTCGCGGCATCGAGATGCGCGCCTGCGCCGACATCAACATGGAAGCGGCGAAAGCGCGGGCAAAAGAGTTCAAGCTGCGCGCCGAGACCGTCGAGGGGCTGCTCAAGGCCGACGATATCGACATCATCGTCAACCTGACCATTCCGGCGGTGCATTACGAGGTTTCGAAGCAGATCCTCGACGCCGGCAAGCACGTCTATTCGGAGAAGCCCTTCGTGCTGTCGGTCAAGGAAGGGCTCGACCTGAAAAAACGGGCGGAAAGCAAGGGGCTGCGCATCGGTTCGGCGCCCGACACCTTCCTCGGCGGCGCGCACCAGCTTGTCCGCGACCTGATCGACACCGGCAGGCTCGGCAGGATCACCAGCGGCACCTGTCATGTGATGAGCCATGGCATGGAGCACTGGCACCCCAATCCGGACTTCTTCTTCCAGCCGGGCGCCGGGCCGGTGCTCGACATCGGACCCTATTACATCACCAACCTGATCCAGCTGATCGGGCCGGTGAAGCGGGTCGCCGCCTTCGCTTCGATCCCGATGACGGAACGCATCATCAGCTCGAAGCCGCGCGCCGGCGAAAAGATCCCGGTCTCCACGCCAACGACGATCCACGGCGTGCTGGAATTCGAGAACGGCGCCGTCGTGACGCTCAACACCAGCTGGGATGTCTGGAGCCACGGCCACGCGCCCATGGAGCTCTATGGCGAGGCGGGCACGGTGTTCGTGCCGGATCCGAACTTCTTCGGCGGCGAGGTGCGCTACACCGATGCCGCCAAGCCGGTGAAGAAGCTGCCGAAATGGCCGCATCCGTTCGGCGTGCCCAACGAGATGCATTCGCAAGGCATGATGGCCAACTACCGCACCGCCGGTTTGGCCGACATGGCGATCGCGATCAGGGAAGGCCGGCCGCACCGCTGCTCGATGGAACTGGCGCTGCATGCCGTCGACGTCATGACCGGCCTGTTGCGTTCGGGCGAGACCGGAAAGTTCGTCGCCATGCAGACCAGCTGCGAGCGGCCCGCGGCACTCGGCGTCAAGGCGGCGAAGGAGCTGCTGGCGAAGCAGAAAACCAAGTAGGCGGCGCGCCTCCCAAGCACCGCAAAAAGCCTCTCCCCGTTTGCGCGAGGAGAGGCTAAGGGTGGCAAGCTCGACTGCCCCACTGTCGCGGCGGCAGCCGTCGGGCTCGTTTCGATTTGAGGATTTCCCATGCCGTATGTCCCCGCCGAAAACCGCTATGACAAGATGGTCTACAATCGCTGCGGGCGGTCCGGCCTGAAGCTGCCGGCGATCTCGCTTGGGCTGTGGCACAATTTCGGCGACGACACGTCGCATAGAACCAAGCAGGCGATCACGCGCAGGGCGTTCGATCTCGGCATCACGCATTTCGACCTCGCCAACAATTACGGCCCGCCGCCCGGCTCGGCGGAGCGGGCGTTCGGCGAGATCCTGCGGACGGACTTTGCCGGTTATCGCGACGAGCTGATCATTTCGACCAAGGCCGGCTACGAAATGTGGGCAGGGCCTTATGGCGAGTGGGGCGGCCGCAAATATGTGCTGGCCAGCCTCGACCAGAGCCTGAAGCGGATGGGGCTCGACTATGTCGACATCTTCTATTCGCACCGCTTCGACCCCGACACCCCGCTGGAGGAAACGATGGGCGCGCTCGATCACGCGGTGCGCTCGGGCAAGGCGCTCTATGCCGGCATTTCCTCGTATAATTCGCAGCGCACCCGCGAGGCCGCCGACATATTGAAGCAGCTCGGCACGCCTTGCGTGATCCATCAGCCGAGCTATTCGATGCTCAACCGCTGGGTCGAGGATGATGGCCTGCTCGATACGCTGGAGGGGCTCGGTGTCGGCTCGATCGTGTTCTCGCCGCTGGCGCAAGGCATGCTGACCGACAAATATCTCGGCGGCATCCCCGACGGCAGCCGCGCCAGCCAGGGCAAGTCGCTGCGCCCGGCATTCATCAACGACAAGTCGATCACCAATATCGAGGCGCTGAACGTCATCGCCCGTCGCCGCGGCCAGACGCTGGCGCAGATGGCGCTGGCCTGGGTGCTGCGCCGGGGCAGGGTGACGTCGGCGCTGATCGGCGCCAGCCGGCCGGAACAGGTCGAGGATTGCGTCGGCGCGCTGAAGGCGCTCGACTTCAGCGATGCCGAGCTCGCCGAGATCGACACCTTTGCCCGCGAGTCGGACATCAATCTCTGGGCGGCATCGGCCGAGCGCAAGGGACCGCCGAGGAAGTAGGCGACGACGGTCTGCGGTCCGGTTTCATCGAAAAGACGCGGCAGCGCGAACTGGTAGCTGTCTTCGACACGGTGGCCAGCGGCTAACTTTCGGCTGCCTTGAGGTTCCGCGCGGCTTGCTCGAGCGTCGCCCTGTCGTTGCCCAGCCTGTCGATCAGCTCTTGCGCCTGATCACCGGTTATCCCGGTGCGCATCGCCAGTGCCTCGACCGTCAGAACGTCGGAGCTGGCGATCGTTCCCGCCGGAACGTCCGCGTCGTCGAGGCCAAGCTCTTGCTTCGCCTGCTGCCAATGACGCTCATGCGCGCCATCCGGGCGGCCCTCGCGTACCCAGATTTCATAGGCTCGCTGCCGAATCTTTTCATGCCGATCGTCGTCCATGGCGGTTCCTCCCTTGTGGCGTTTTCACCAACGCGGGGAGCGCCGGAACGATCCGATGTTGATGCCGAATTCGCAGACATGCCGGACAAAAGCCGGTTTCTCACCGAACAAACACCGGACATACGCGTTTTGCGGAGGAACCTGCACAGTGGGCCGGCCGTTGAGCCGAGCCTGAGCAAAGGAGATTACAATGGCCGACGAACCAAACGAATCCGCAGCACCGAAGATGACTCAACGTGAAGCTCAGGAAGCCCTGGAGAAGCAGGTCGCGCAGCTGAGGCGCGAGATCAGCAAGATCAACCGAACCTTGGCGGAACGCGCGGAAGAGGCGATCGAGGACGCCGGCGATTGGTATGGCAACGCTGCCGAGCGCGCCTCTCGGACAGCACAAGCCCTGCGCAACAGGGCGCAGACGGTGTCGGGGGTGGTCCAGGAGAATCCCGGCACAATATCGTCGGCATTCATCCTCGGAGCGGCCGTAGGAGCGCTACTCGGCCTCACCCTGGCCGCCACAGATCAGCGCCGCGATCGCTGGTTCTAGTCCCGACCCCAGGTTTTTGGGACAGAACCGGGTTTTGGGACAGAAACAGAGGGATTGCTCCCGCTGTTCATTGGTTCAGCAATGACACCGGTCAGGGCGTGGCGGGCTTCTGCGCCGTGCCGAGGGCTTTGGGCGCTGCGGGCGCCGCCGTCTTCATCTTCTCCTCGATCCAGCCGGTGTAATTGGCCAGCCGCGTGTAGATGCCGTAGGCGTTCTTGTGGCCGCAGGCGGTACCGCCGTCGGCCGGACCTTCGCCCCAGCTGACGACGCCGACCTGCACCGGACCATCGGCGCCGGTCATGAACAGCGGTCCGCCGCTGTCGCCATTGCAGGCGTCGCGCTCGCCGCTGGCCGTGCCGGCGCAGATCATGTTGCCGGTCAGCGGATCGGCCATATCGGCTGCAATCGCGTTGGCGGCCGCCTCGATGCCCCTTTCCGAATAACGCATGCGGCGGGCGAGTTCGCCGAGCGCTGCCTTCAAATCATGCGCATAAATCGCCTTGATGCCGCTGTTGCAGGTTGCGTTCGGCTGGAGGTCCAGGTCGGCGACCATCAGTGCGGTGGGAAACGTTCCGTCCTGCATCTTGCCCCAGCCGGTGACGGTCGTCTTGCCGGCGTCTGGTGTCGGCTCACGGGCAATTTTGATGGTCGGGGCATCGGCCGGCGCGGCCAGCCGGATCAAGCCGAGATCGTTGTCCAGCGTCTGCTCGCTGTAGCCCTCGTTGACGATGATTTCCACCGCCTTGTAGCGCTTGCCCTCGCTCAGATCGGTGGCGCCGGTGAGCACGGTGACCACATCAGGCGAAATCGGCTCGCCGTCGTCATTGAGGCAGTGCGCCGCCGTCAGCACCCATTGCGGCGCGATCAGGCTGCCGCCGCAGAACTGCGCATTCGCCTGCGAGGCCGGGCTTTTGTCCAGTTTGCCGGTGGTCAGCAATGCCACCTGGAACGGGTAAGCGCCCTTCTCGGCCTCTTTGCCGCCGTAGACGCGATCGGCGCCGTCGGGGTTCTCCGCCCTGGCCTTGGCCCTGGCCTCGGCCACGCGTTTCATCGGCGAGATCGCCGCCTCCGGCCGAGCGGCCGCGTCCGTGGCATGAACGGATTTGACGGCCGGCAAGGCCGCCGCGATGCCGAGCAGCGCGGCGGCGGCAATCGGTCTGAACCTATGGATGATCTTCACCTCGAACCCCCTGAGACGATGTTCCCGACAGGTCAGTCGCCGACGCATGGTCCACTGAAATGGAACCGGCCGGTGAGATCATGCTCCACGGCGAAGCACGATCCGTCACAAAGCCGAGCACCATTTCTGCTAGTCGTGCTGTCGAGCCAACCCGCCCAAAATCCTATAGCCCCCCACGGGCTATGTGGAAGCAATTTGTCGTTGCCAATGTTGGATTATTTTAGGCAGTATACCGTTGCAGGCATTTTTGGCGGGGACCTAAACTGGCTGCACTGAATAATGGCCCGGTAAAGGCACCGGTAACCAATTTCATTTTTTTGCGCCACCACGATCTCGACAATATTTCTGTATCTTGATCCAGTCCTTGCTGACTTTTGGGAGAGTCTCACCATGACAAAACTGACACATAGCATTATTGCGTCCGCGTTGCTTTCCACCGCAATGTGGGCGGTTCCTGCCTTGGCTGCCGATCCAGGTTCCGCCAATGCCGGCAACGGCGAAAGCATGCGGGATGTAACATCGGGCGATTACAAGCCCGGCCGGGCGAAACCAATCGCCCCGCCGAAACTGACCGACGACGAGGCCAACCGCGCCGCGCCGCTCACCGACGAAGCAACGGCCGTCAAATCCTATGGCATCGTCGGCCGCTCCGCCGATGGCAAGGACATCAAGATTGACCCGAACGAGGCGCTGAAGGACCTTGTCATCAAGGACATGAACGCGCCCGCCGACGGGCAGAAGTCCGACAATTCCGGACTGAGCGGAGGCGAAGAGGCCGGCCGTCAGGTGTTCGGCACGGACGACCGCGAGCAGATCAAGAATACCAAAACCTACCCGTTCACCGCGATCGGCTATCTCGAAGGCAAATCGAAGAGCGGCAGCTATGGCAGCTGCTCGGCGACGCTGATCGGCCCGCGCACGGTGCTCACCGCGGCGCACTGCCTCTACAGCCACGAGGACAAGGCCTGGCTCGACGATATCCTGTTCGTGCCGGCTCTCAACGGCAAGACTGCCGACGACGCGCCGTTCGGCGCCTTCACCTATGAAAGCGCTTATGTCATCCAGGGCTTCATCGACAATTACCAGGGCTTTTACGGCTCGGTCGTGCCGTGGGATCTCGGCATCGTCACCCTGAAGCAGGATGTCGGCACCAACCTCGGCTGGCTCGGCTATGCCAATTATGACGACCTCGGCGATTTCACCGCCAACATCATCGGCTATCCCGGCGACAAGCCGATGGGCACGATGTGGAAGGCGACCTGCGAAGTGCACGCCGAAAACATCGCCACCGAGTATTTCCAGTACGACTGCGACACCTATCCCGGGTCGAGCGGCAGCTCGGTCTATGCCTATGACAATGGCTCCAAGCAGCGCGTCATCACCGGCGTGAACGTGGCCGAGAGCCCGGATGCCAATACCGCCGTGCGTCTGAACGCCATCAACGTCCAGTGGATCAACAGCCTGTACAAATAGGCCTGCAGAGTTTCCGCCGCGATCATCGCGGAAAACCGGCCGGCGGCGGAGCATTTCCGTCGCCGGCTTTCGCATTTTCGGGAATTATTCGGACTGGGCCGAGGATGGCGCCTGGCGGACATAGTTCTCGATCGGCTGGGCGAAAGTCGGTGAACCGGCCTTGCGCTCCTTGTCGATATAGCCGGCAAAATAGCTCCAGAAGGAAGCGGCATAGTCGCGGAAATAGGAGTCGGCGACGTCGCGCGAGCACAGCCTGCCTTCGACGCAGAAGGAAAGGCGGTTGAGGAAATAGACGACGCGGTCGAAATTGTCGCTGAAGTCGGCAAGCGGCATGTCGCCGCCGGTAGCGCTCATCGCTTCGATGCCGATGCGCTGTCTGAACACCTGTTCCTCGGTCGGCGTCGGATTGGCACTGAGCAGATTGCCGTATTTGGCGTTGAGCGCCGCCAGGCGTTGCTTGAGGGCCCGTTGCGCCTGCTGGTAATCCTTGCTTTCCCAGAGCTCGACCAGCGACATCGTCTGCTCGACGCGCTTCTGCTCCTGGTTCGCCAGGAACTGGTAGACCGAAAAGATCAAGGTGAAGATGATCGCCAGGCGCACCAGCAATCCGGACCAGGCATAGACGAGCATGCGCCAGTCGCGATCGGTGAATGGGTTCGCCTCCTTCTTGACCTCGTGATTGCTCACCCACGGCAGGCCTTCGACGGTTTCCGGCAGCGACACCGGCTTCTTTTGCGGTACCGGCGCCGTCACTGCCTGCTGCGTTGCGTTGCCCCCCGCTTTCGTCATCCGCAGCTGTCCAGTTCTATGGTGGCGGACGGGTCGAGCACGATGCCCGGCATCTCCAGCTTCTTCTTCAGGCAATCCAGCTGCGTGCGCGAAACGATGAACTGCAGGTCAGGCTCCACCTGCGCCTTGCCCGGCGACGGCAACGGCTCGACCACGCCGCGCGAGGCGCAGCTGCTGAGATCGACGACAACGGCGGTGTTGCCGGTTTTGGCGATCCGGTCGTACTGGTCGAGAAAGCAGCTCGCCAGTTCGGAATTGATGACGACCTCCTTGGCGCAGAGGCCGCAAGCCTCGTCCGCCGAAGCATTGGCGGCCAGCAACAGCCCGGCGACAAGGCCGGCGGTTGTTGCGCGCCACGAAAATACGATCCTGTTCACGAACGCCCTCACCCGTTCCGTTCGGCCGCCGACAGCGGTGGTCGAAGAATGTTCATTATCAGCCGATTAGGCAAGAGGCCCGGCCGGGCACCTGACCGCGCCTCAGGCGCGCGGCACGGTCTCCATCGGAAAAATCATCACGGCGCCCTTCGACCCCTTGTCGTCGGTCAGCCGCATGGCCGACCGTGTCGCCGGCGCCATGCCGATATCGGCCAGCATGTCGGCGAAGCTTGGCTGTCCCAGTCCCCGCGTTACCGAGACAACGCCCTCTTGCGCCAGGAAGCTCAGATCCTGCTTCTCGCTCTGCGGCGGTGCTTCGGTCAAGACGGCGATCGTCCGCTCCATGCCGAAGCTGGTGTCGGTGAATTTGAACAGGCCTTCCTCGAGCACGGCGCCTTCGGTCAGGCGCTCGGCAAGAAAATGCTGGATGGAATAGTCGGAGCCGACGTAGAGCACGTTGATGTCGACCAGGTTGGTCGAACCGTTCCTGGCCAGTACGTGGACCTGATCGTCGGGCGAAACACGCGGCACCGTCGACGCTTCGATCGGCTGCAGCGTGTCGCTGTCAAAACGCTTGATCCGGAACTCGACGCTGACCTCTTCCGGCCGATAATCGGAGGCGGCGGCCAGCCTCGACAGGCCAATGGCGCGGAAGAATTTCGTCAGATTCCCTGCGGCGGCCTCGATCAACTTTTCGCGGCCGTCCGGATGAATGACGATCAACGGCGGCTTGCTGCCGCCCTTGAGCGTCATGTCGCCCGAAGCCGGCAGGAACCACAGCGCCGGCGCGTCGGTGGCATCTTCTGCGGCGCCGGCAATGGCGTTCTCGCGCAGCACTGCGAGACGCAGATCTGCGCTCTTGCCCGGCTCGACCAGCGCGATGTGAAACCCTGAGCTCTTCCTGGCCGCCAGTTCGTCGAGAACCGAGTTCGCCAGCGCGGCCTCTTTCTCGAGGCCTTTGGCCGCAGCCGGCCGCGCGACCACGAGCTTGTAGTCGACGGCGAGCTCGGCCAGCCGTGCATAGGCATTGGCGGGGATATCGGCCAGCTTGAGCGCCGGCTTGCCGCCGAACTCGACCGGCTTGACCCGGCTTTCCAGGTTTTTCGCCGACTGAACCTGGAGATAGCCAAGCGCCTCGGACAGCGGCGACAGCGCCGACGGCAATATTGCGAGCCTGCTGCCGGGGGTGAGGCGTTGCAGCAACCCGGCGCCGATCGTGGCTTTGTCGTTCTCGATGACGATCGGCCATTGCATGACCGCGTCTGTCTTGTCGGTGCCGAAGACGCGTGCGTCGAGTTCTCCCTCGAACAGCGGCGTTGGCCGGGTGCGGCCGTCCGCCGAATATTGCTGCAGCACGGCCTGGCCGAGCTGGCGATAGGTGATGTTGGGGTTCTCGGCCAGTTTCGACAGGATGGTGAAGGTGAACAGGCCGAAACGCGGTGCATCGGCCGTGCCCTTGGGCAGCGGCATCTCGGGCGTCGTCTCCACCGTCTGCGCCGCGTAGAAGGCGACCAATTTGCCCTTGGTGGTCGGCTCGGCGCCGGTCGGCGTCAGCTTGAAGGCCGGCTTGCGCTGCCCGTCCTCGTCAAAGCCGCGCGGCGCGGCCGACGCAATCTCGTCATAGGCTCTCACCGCAGCCGCCCTGGCAGCGTCGTCGCCGCCGACCAGATCGGCGAACTCGACCTTGCGTTCCAGCTCGTCGTCGACCTCGGCGGCGCGCGTCGCAGTGCCGGAATGGCAGCAGTCGAACACGGCCCAGATAAAGGCGCCCTTGTCGCGGATAGCGTCGAGCGCGGTGCCGATCTCGTTGTCGACCAGCGCATTGGGCACGCCCTTTTCGCGGTTCACCCATTTGTCGATGTCGGACGGCAAGAAAATCTCGTCGAGGCCGTCCGTCTCGTCGCCCTTGTTCGCTGCCGGCTGCTGCGCGCCGTGACCGGACAAATGCAGGTAGACGAAATCGTCGCGCTGGACCTTGGCGGCAAGATCGGCCAACGCCGCCTTGATCGCCGCATGTGTCGGCGGTCCGTTGGCGCCTTCGACATCCTTGGCGAGCAGCGTGACGTTTTCGGCCAGGAATTTTACCGGCGCGGGCGTGTTCCCCAGGAGGTAATCGCGCACCAGGCCGGCATCGTTTTTCGGTCCGATCAGCCAGTTTTTCTTCGGCAGGTTCGGGTAATCGGTGCAGGCAACAAGCAGCGCATGGTAGGTGCGCGCCGCTGCGAATGCCCGAAACGGCACCAGGCCGGCAGCGGCCAGCGCGGACGTGCCGGCAAGCAGCGTCCGCCGCGTCACTTTGATCATGATTGCTTCCCCAAGCCCGATCGAATTTCCAAGCACGGCCAGCCTGGCCGAGGATTTTGTCAGTATTTTGAATATGGCGCCGCCGGCCAGCCGACCACCGGCTGCGAATAGAAACAGTAGCAAAAATGGCAGTTCGTCGCTATCTCAGTGGAAGAGGTCCGACTGCTTGCGAAATGGCAGCGATCGGCACGGAGCGGCTTGGAACAGGATCATGGCGGCAAGGGATGTACTGACGAAGAACCAGCTTTGCGTTCTCGAGAAGCTCGAGGCCGCCAGCGGCCCGCTCAGCGCCTATACGTTGCTCGACCAACTGCGCGAGCGCGGTTTTCGCGCGCCGCTGCAGGTCTACCGGGCGCTCGACACGCTGGTGAAATCCGGCTTCGTGCACAGGCTCGAAAGCCTCAATTCCTTCGTCGCCTGTGCCGAGCCGCACGACCACAGCCATTCGATGACGGCGTTTGCCATCTGCGACACCTGCGGCCAGGTGACCGAGTTCTCCGACCATGATGTCGGCCACCGGCTCGACGAATGGGTGCGCTCGACCGGCTTCGCCGCCAAGAAGGCGGTGATCGAGTTTCGTGGGACATGTGCGAAGTGTTTGGCCGAGGCGGCTTGAGGCCGGAGCAACGCGGCGAAGGCGGAGCAAGGTTTTCCGAGCCCTCGCCGGGTGTTCCCGGATCGGCTCAGTAGGGAAAGGGTCTCCTTGAGGTATGCCGGATGTGCAGGATCTCAATTGCGTCGGCACGGGCACGATAGAAGACCTTATAAGGGTAGCGGCCTATGAAGAGGACGCGAACGCCAGGGATGTCGGTCGCGTGACCGCTTTCGGGAAATTCGGCAAGTCGCGAAATCCCAGCGTGGATCCGAGAAATGACTGAAAGGGCGCCCTGAGGCGCCCGCTCTTCGAGGTAGTTGAAAATCGCCTCGCGTTCGGCAAAGGCTTGCCGCGTAAATCGGACCTTCATAGCCTGCGGCGGGTGTCGGCCGCGCGAACGGTATCCTCATCTACGAAAGTGCCGTGATCGGCCTCTGCTAGGCCCGCTGTGACCGCGCTGCGCTCTGATTCCGACATCGCATACACGCCAGTCCGCCGCGCCTCGATGACGCGGGCGTAATCAGCAAGCTCCTCCTGGTCTTCGCGAGGCCAAGCTTCCGCATGCCTTACCAGATTCTCAAGTGCCTTGGTGATCATACGGGCACTATAGCATACCGCTGCTGCTCGTGAACCTTGAACCGAACATGGCTCTGTGGCCCGCCTTAATGCGCCTCTTCCCAGTTGTTGGCTGCGCGGGCGTCGACGTGCAGCGGCACCGACATCGATACCGCCGGCATGGCGGCGTTCTCCATGACGTGGCAGACGACCGGGATCGTCGCCTCGACCTCGGCTTCGACCGTCTCGAAAACCAGCTCGTCATGCACCTGCAGCAGCATGCGGGCAGAAAGCCTGGCTTTTTCCAGCGCCTCGTCCATACGGATCATGGCGCGACGGATGATGTCGGCGGCGGTGCCCTGCAGGCGGGCGTTGATCGAGGCGCGCTCGTTGAAGGCACGGACCGAAGGGTTCGACGACCGTATCTCCGGATAGTGGATGCGGCGGCCGAAGATGGTCTCGACGAAGCCGTGCTCGCGGGCATAGGCCTTGGTCGCATCGATATAGTCGCGGATGCCGGGGAAGCGCTCGAAATATTTCTTGATGTAGTCGCCGGCTTCCTCGCGCGCGATCGACAGCTGGTTGGCGAGGCCAAAGGCCGAAATGCCGTAGATGATGCCGAAATTGATCGCCTTGGCACGGCGGCGCACTTCCGAAGGCATGCCCTCGACCGGCACGTTGAACATTTCAGACGCGGTGATGGCGTGGATGTCGGCGCCATCGGCGAAGGCCTGCTTGAGCTGCGGGATTTCGGCGACGTGGGCGAGCACGCGCAATTCGATCTGGCTGTAGTCGGCGGAAACCAGCTTGTTGCCCTTGTCGGCGATGAAGGCCGTCCTGATCTTTCGACCCTCGACGGTGCGCACCGGAATGTTCTGCAGATTGGGATCCGAGGACGACAGCCGCCCGGTCGTCGTCGCGGCAAGCGCGTAGGAGGTGTGGACGCGCTTGGTGTCGGGATGGATGAAGCCGGGCAGCGCATCGGTATAGGTCGATTTCAGCTTGGTCAGCTGGCGCCAGTCGACGATCTTGCGCGGCAATTCGTGGCCTTCGGCGGCGAGGTCTTCGAGAAGCTGCGCCGAGGTCGACCACTGGCCGGTCTTGGTTTTTGAACCGCCGGGCAGACCCATCCTGCCGAACAGGATGTCGCCGAGCTGTTTTGGCGAGCCGATGTTGATGCGTTCGCCGACCAGCTGGTAGATCTCGTCCTCGAGCCGTGCGGCACCCTGTGCCAGTTCTCCGGAGAGCCGCGACAGGATCTGCCGGTCGACGGAGATGCCGCGCTGCTCCATCCGTGCCAGGACCGGCACCAACGGCCGTTCAAGCCGTTCATAGACCGAGACCAGGCCCTTGGCGGCAAGCCGTGGCTTCAGCACCTGCCAGAGCCTGAGCGCGACGTCGGCGTGCTCGGCCCCGTAAGCCGTCGCCTTGCCGAGGTCGGCCTGATCGAGGCCGACGAAGCTTCTTCCCGAACCGGCCAGTTCCTTCAGCGGAATGGTCGCGTGGCCGAGCCATTTATCGGCCAGCGCCTCCAGGCCGTGGCCACCGTGGGTTCCGGCCTCGAGCACGTAGGAGATCAGCATGGTGTCGTCATAGGGGCCGATCTCGATGCCGTGACGGCTCATGACGACAAGGCGGTATTTCATGTCGTGCACGATCTTGAGGACGGATTTGTCCTCGAGCAGCGGCTTGAGCAACGCCAGCGCGTCGCGGATCGGGACCTGGTTTTCGACCGCGCCGCCGCCGAGCAGGTCGCCATTGCCGTTTTTGTGGGCAAGCGGCACATAGGCGGCGTGGCCGGGCGCGACGGCCATGGCAAGGCCGATCAGTTCGGCCCGCATCGGATCGGGCGAGGACGTCTTAACGTCGAAGGCGACGATGCCTCTCTCCATCGCCTCGGCGATCCAGGCCTTCAGCGTCGCGGCGTCGCGGATGCAGGTGTAGGCGCCGGTGTCGATCTTGCGGGCGGTGGCAGCCTCCAGGCGAAGCGCCGAAAGCAGGGATGGGGTGTCGCCTTGCTTGGCTGCGGCCGGAGCTTCGAGTGCCGCTTCGTCCGACGGCGGTGCGCTCTCGGCGGCCGCGGGCACGCCAAAACCCATATCGGGGCCATGCGCGGTATCGGCACGCTCTATGGTGACGGGGGTGGCTGGAACGTCGCCGGCGTCGGTTCCGGTCGCTTCGGCCACGCGGCGGGTCAGCGTCGAGAATTCCATGGTCTTGAGGAAGCCGATCAGCCTGGGGCCGTCCGGCGCATGCAATACGAATTCGTCAAGCCCTTCGGTCACCGGCACGTCGTTCTTCAGCCTCACCAGGTCACGCGAAATGCGTGCCTTGTCGGCATTGGCGATGATCGATTCGCGCCGCTTGTCCTGCTTGATCTCGCCGGCGCGGGCGAGCAGCGTGTCGAGGTCGCCGAACTGTTCGAGCAATTGCGCTGCCGTCTTCGGCCCGATGCCGGGCACGCCCGGCACATTGTCGACCGAATCGCCAGTCAGCGCCTGCAGGTCGATCATTTTCTGTGGCGGCACGCCCCATTTCTCGATCACCTCGGGAACACCGATCTGGCGGTCCTTCATCGGGTCGTACATGGCAACCGTTGGGCCGACCAGTTGCATCAGATCCTTGTCGGAAGAGATGATGGTGGTGTCGGCGCCGGCTTCGCAGGCAAGCCGGCAATAGGTGGCGATCAAATCGTCGGCCTCGTAGCCTTCCGTCTCAAGGCATGGCAGGTTGAAGGCCCTGGTCGCCTGGCGGATCAGGCCGAATTGCGGGATCAAATCTTCCGGCGGCGCCGAGCGGTTGGCCTTGTATTCGGGGTAGAGGTCGTTGCGGAAGGTCTTCGACGAATAGTCGAAAATCACGGCGAAATGCGTCGGCACGATGCCGACATCGGTGTTGCGGGCGTCCTGCGTCAGCTTCCAGACCATGTTGCAGAAGCCGAGCACGGCACTGGTCGGCAGCCCGTCGGACTTGCGGGACAGCGGCGGCAGCGCGTGATAGGCACGGAAGATGTAGCCGGAGCCGTCGACAAGGAAGAGATGATCGCCTTTTTTCATGGCACGAGGGAATAGCGCGGCGCAGCGCCGCGGTCCATGCCAAAGGCGGCTTCTGCCAAGGGTTCCGGCAACACCCTGACAAATGGCGTGCGAGCCTGGCCTGCCATGCGGCCCTGGCCGGAGCTTTGTTCGCTCACGCCTATGTTACAAAAGTGTAATTTTTGTGCCCTTGAATCGCCACGTTCGCAGACACAGATAAACGTCATCGGCAGTTTTCGCCGAAGTCCGGAGCAAGGCCCGTCCCCCGCCTATCCCGGACACTTGCGGCAGCCTATCCCCCCTCTCCGGGCTGCCGCATCGTTTCGAGTAGAGGCCGCCGTGGTTCCCTCCACCACGGCGGCATTTTTTTGCCTTTGGATAGGAAGCTGTGGCCCAACGGTCGCGGGCTTTCCGTTTCGCAACATGGGCTCTAGATTCGCCGCCAGAATCGAAAGGCCCGCCAGATGTCCGCAGTTTCCCCTGTTCTCGACCGCCTCGACAAGAACTTCGACCAGAGCCTGGAACGCCTGTTCGGCCTGCTCGGCATCAAGTCGATCTCCACCGATCCGGACTACGCCGCCGACTGCCGCAAGGCCGCCGAATGGCTGGTCGCCGAGCTCAAGCTGATCGGCTTCGACGCCAGCGTGCGCGACACACCAGGCCATCCGATGGTGGTCGCGCATCACGACGGGCCGGCGGGCGCGCCGCATTTGCTGTTTTACGGCCATTACGACGTGCAGCCGGTCGATCCGATCGAGCTGTGGGAAAGCGACCCGTTCGCACCGGCTGTCAAGGAGATCGAGCCCGGCCACAAGGTGATCACCGGCCGCGGCGCGGCCGACGACAAGGGCCAGCTGATGACCTTCGTCGAGGCCTGCCGCGCGTGGAAGCAGGTGCATGGCGGATTGCCGTGCCGAATCACAATCCTGTTCGAGGGCGAGGAGGAGTCCGGATCGCCGTCGCTGAAGCCGTTTCTCGAGGCGAATGCGGATGAGCTCAAGGCCGATTTCGCGCTGGTCTGCGACACCGGCATGTGGGACCGCGATACGCCGTCGATCTGCGTCTCGCTGCGCGGGCTGGTCGGCGAGGAGATCACGGTGACTGCCGCCGACCGCGACCTGCATTCCGGGCTCTATGGCGGTGCGGCCGCCAATCCGATCCGCATCCTGGCAAAGATCCTGGCCGACATCCACGATGCGGATGGTCACGTCACCATTCCGGGTTTTTATGACGGCGTCGAGGAAACGCCGTCGCAGATATTGCGGTCGTGGCTGTCGCTCGGCGAGACGGCCGAGACCTTCCTCGGCCCGATCGGCCTGTCGATTCCGTCCGGCGAAAAGGGCCGCTCGGTGCTCGAGCTGACCTGGGCGCGACCGACGGCCGAGTTCAACGGCATTATCGGCGGCTATACCGGCAAGGGCTTCAAGACGGTGATCGCCGCGCAAGCCTCGGCAAAAGTCTCCTTCCGCCTGGTCCACAAACAGGATCCGGAAAAAATCCGCGCCGCCTTCCAGGCATTTGCCAGGCAGCGCGTTCCGGCCGACTGCTCGGTCGAATTTCATCCGCATGGCGGCTCGCCGGCGATCCAGCTGTCCTACGACTCGCCCTTCCTCGCCAAGGCCAAGCAGGCGCTGTCCGACGAATGGCCGAAGCCGGCGGTGGTGACCGGCAGCGGCGGCTCGATCCCGGTGGTCGGCGATTTCCAGACTTATCTCGGCATGGAGTCGCTGCTCGTCGGTTTCGGCCTCGACGACGACCGCATCCACTCGCCGAACGAGAAGTACGAGATGAGCTCCTTCCACAAGGGCCAGCGCTCCTGGGCGCGCATTCTCGAGGCGCTGACACGCTGAAATTACGCCAGATTCAAGTTTTTGTTGATTTTTCGCCGGATCGCGGCAAGGACGGGCACGGTCCGTCGCGCATCGCTGCACGGGGCCGCGACCGGAGAAGACGATGAGCGACATACGTTTCCACAAAAACGATCTGCCCGGCCTGCTGCATTACGATGTCGGGGCGGTCGCCATCGACACCGAGACGCTGGGGCTGAACCCGCATCGCGACCGGCTCTGCGTCGTGCAGATCTCGCCGGGCGACGGCTCGGCCGACGTCATCCAGATCGCGCCCGGCCAGAAGAAGGCGCCGAACCTCGTCAGCCTGCTCAAGAACCGCAGCATCACCAAGCTGTTCCATTACGGCCGCTTCGATCTCGCCGTTCTCTACAACGCCTTCGGCGTCATGCCGGAGCCGGTGTTCTGCACCAAGATCGCGTCGCGGCTGACGCGCACCTACACCGACCGGCACGGGCTGAAGGACATCTGCTTCGAGCTTCTCGGGATCGGCCTGTCGAAGGCGCAGCAATCATCGGACTGGGCCGCCGAGACGCTGTCGCCCGAGCAGCTCGAATATGCCGCCTCCGACGTGCTCTATTTGCACCGGCTGCGCGACGTGCTGAGCGCGCGTCTGGCGCGCGACAACCGGACCAGGGAGGCCGATGCCTGCTTCCGCTTCCTGCCGACGCGTGCGAAACTCGACCTGATGGGCTGGGATGAAGAGGACATCTTCGCCCACAGCTGATGGCCTTCATGATAATTCTACTCCGACGGCCATCTGGCGCAGTTTTCTCCGCTTCCGGTGCTCACGGACCCAAATGTCCGCTGCGCTCCGGTTCTCGAAAAACCACGCCATATGTCTCGCCGGAGCGAATTCTCCTAAAGGCCATCGGCCAGGAACCGGACGCTTATCCCGGCGTTCCGTTCGCTTCACCGGGAGAAATGAAAATGGCTGCCCGAAAATCAATCGAAACGGCACCCAGGGACGGCTCCAAGGTCACCGTCTACTGGCAGGACAGCGACGGCGTGATGAACGAGAGCATCGCGCAATACCGTTCGCTCGACCGGCTGAAGGCGGCAGGCGGCGACTGGGACGAAAGCGATGCCGGCTGGTGGGCCTATACGGACGTCCATACGCAAAGGAAGATCGAGCCGATCAGCTGGCGGCCGGCCTCCGACGATGCGGATGCCGACGACTGAGGGTTGTCGCAACCGCCGAACTGAAGTGATTATTCTGAGGCAACGCGCATTTTGTTCTTGCTTTGTGCCGGCAGCTATGCTACTAATTTCGCTGTAGTGCTCATTGGCTCCAACGACCCGCCCGCCGAGGCGGGTTTTTCATTTCCGGCTTTGGCGCTGTCGCGGGCCGCAGCCCTTCGGCAAGCGACTGAATACAGTTTACTTCGATTTTTCCCGACTTAACCCGCCTTTAAACCGCCGCATCTAGTCTTCAACCCCAACGCCATAGGCATGGGGAAGACAGCACAGCGCATGGCGAACCGGAAAGACAGCCGCATCGAGCCCAGCTTCGAGGCATCGCCGGGGGCGAGGTCCTCGGCCGGTTTTTCGGTAAGCGAGGAGGACCGCGTCGTGCCGAGCAACCGAAAAGCCGCTGCAAAGCGCAAATCGTCCAAGGCCAAGCCGCCGCGCGGCGGGCGCGGCAAAAGCCGGCGCGGCGTGTTCGGCGTGCTTGCCCGGCTGTTCTACTGGTGCTTCGTGCTGGCCATCTGGGGCGGCATCGCCACTGCCGGCATCGTCGTCTATTACGGCGCGAAAATGCCGGCGGCCACCACCTGGGCTATTCCCGACCGCGCCCCCAACATCAAGATCGTCTCGGTCGACGGCCAGCTGCTTGGCAATCGCGGCATGAGCGGCGGCGAGGCCGTCGGCCTGCACGAAATGTCGCCCTATATTCCCGAAGCCGTCATCGCCATCGAAGACCGCCGCTTCTATTCGCATTTCGGCATCGATCCGATCGGCCTTTCCCGGGCCATGGTGACCAATGTTCTGGGCGGGCATTTTTCGCAGGGCGGCTCGACGCTGACCCAGCAGCTGGCCAAGAACCTGTTCCTGACGCCGGACCGCACGCTGGAACGCAAGGTGCAGGAAGTGCTTTTGGCGCTGTGGCTGGAGCACAAGCATACGAAGGACCAGATCCTCGAAATGTACCTCAACCGGGTTTATTTCGGCTCTGGCGCCTATGGTGTCGAAGCGGCCTCGCGCCGCTATTTCGGCAAGAGCGCGCGTGACGTCACGCTGTCGGAGGCCGCCCTTCTCGCCGGCCTGCTCAAGGCGCCGTCGCGGCTGTCGCCGGCGCGCGACCCGAAGGCGGCCGAGCAGCGCTCGCAGCTGGTGCTCGCTGCCATGCGCGACGAGGGCAAGATCAGCGCCAAGGAGCAGACCACGGCGATGAGCGCGCCGGCGACACGCGCGCCGTCCTACTGGACCGGCTCGGAAAACTACGTCGCCGATACGATCATGGAAGAACTGCCTGACCTGATCGGCGACGTGCGCCGCGACATCGTCGTCGACACGACCGTCGATCTGACGCTGCAGAAACTCGCCGAGCAATCGATCCGCCGGCTGATCGATCAGAGCGGCAAAAAGCTCAATGTCAGCCAGGGCGCGCTGGTGTCGATCGACAATTCCGGCGCGGTGCGCGCGATGGTCGGCGGTTACGACTATTCGACCAGCCAGTTCGACCGCGCCTCGGAAGCGCGCCGGCAGCCGGGCTCGGCGTTCAAGCCGTTCGTCTACATGGCGGCGCTGGAATCCGGCCGTACGCCCGACAGCGTGCGCAACGACGCGCCGATCAGGATCGGCAACTGGACGCCCGACAATTACGGCGGCAAATATTTCGGCAAGGTGACGCTGGCGACGGCGCTGGCAAAATCGCTGAATTCGGTTGCCGCGCAGCTGACCATGGAAGTCGGGCCGAATGCGGTGGTCGAGGCGGCGCACCGCATGGGCGTCCAGTCCGAGCTGACAGCCAACACCTCAATCGCGCTCGGCACCTCGGAAGTGACGCCGCTGGAACTGACCTCGGCCTATGTTCCCTTCGCCAATGGCGGTTATAAGCCCGACATCCATTTCATCCGCCGCGTCACGACGAGCGACGGCAAGGTGCTCTACGAAAACAATGGCGGCGGTGCGCCGCGCGTCGTCAAGCCCGATGTCGTCGGCATGATGAACTCGATGATGACCGGCACGGTCGAAATCGGCACGGCCAGGAAGGCGGCGTTCGCCTGGCCGGCGGCCGGCAAGACCGGCACCAGCCAGAATTCGCGCGACGCCTGGTTCATCGGCTATACCGCCAATCTGACCACCGGCGTCTGGTTCGGCAATGATGACGGCAGCGCGATGAAGAAGGTCACCGGCGGCGCGCTGCCGGCGCAGGCCTGGCATGAGTTCATGGTCGCCGCGCATGAGGGCGTGCCGGTGCGGCCGCTGCCCGGAACCTGGAAGTCGACGCCGCCCGACACCATCGTCCCGGACGAGATACCGTCCGATACGGCGCCGCCGGCGCCGGTCGCTTCCGTCGGCCAATCAGCGGCGCCTGCGGCAGCTACCCAGTCGGCTTCGCGCCCCGCGCGTCCTGCCGAGACGGTCGATGCCGGCGGCCTGGCCATGCCGGGCGTCGATAGCGCCACCGGATCGATCAAGCATCCGGTGCCGCCCGGCAATGTCGGCGGCCCGGTCAAGAAGCGGCAGACCTCGATCCTGGATATTCTGGGCGGAGGTTAGGCAATGTCCGGTGAACCGGCCAAGCCGGCTGATGTCAAAGGATACAAGCGTCTAAGCATGTGGCAGTGGCTCTTGCTGCTCGGGATGACTGTTTGTGTCGTGGTCATTCGGCATCTGCCATATCTCTATTTCCCCAATCCGGCATACCTCGATCAGGAAAGAATCGGAGCGGTATACGGCTCCGTCATCATGGGGCTTTTGTTGCCTTATGGGGTGGCCTGGGGCGTTGCGCGTCTGGCCGGGCGCTCGCGTGGCGCGTTCTTAGGGGTTATCTGGACGTTGGCGGCTCTGGTCTTTGTTGTCAATCTCGGCCTGTATGCGCAGTGTCCGACCTGCTATTGAACGGTTGCCATCAGCCACGCGACCGGCCCTGTGATCTTCTGGCGGCCTCTCGTCATTGTA
Source organism: Mesorhizobium sp. M1088 (assembly GCF_040318575.1). NCBI lineage: Bacteria > Pseudomonadati > Pseudomonadota > Alphaproteobacteria > Hyphomicrobiales > Phyllobacteriaceae > Mesorhizobium > Mesorhizobium sp. M1088. The sequence continues at coordinate 66,465 of NZ_JAMYMO010000008.1, forward strand.
ACCATATTCGGCTAGAGACCGCGACATGGCTGAACCCGACACCAGAAAGACCATCGTGCTGACCGGCGCCAGCCGTGGCATCGGCCACGCCACGGTCAAGCGCTTTTCACGCGAAGGCTGGCGCGTCATCACCTGCTCGCGCCAGGCCTTTGCCGAGGACTGCCCGTGGCCGGCCGGCCCTGAAGACCACATCAAGGTCGATCTCGCCGACCAGGAGGATGTCGGCATCGCCATCTCCGAGATCCGCCACCGGCTAGAGGCGCATGGCGGACAGCTGCACGCGCTGGTCAACAATGCCGGTATCTCGCCGAAGCTCAAGGACGGCAACAGCCGCATGAACTCGATCGACACGCCGATGCATGTCTGGCGCGACGTCTTCCAGGTGAATTTCTTCGCGCCGATCATGCTGGCGCGCGGACTGTTCAAGGAACTGGCATCGGCCAAGGGCTCGATCGTCAACGTCACGTCGATCGCCGGCACCCGCGTGCATCCTTTCGCCGGTACCGCCTATGCGACGTCGAAGGCAGCACTCGGCTCGCTGACGCGCGAGATGGCGCATGATTTCGGCCCGCACGGCATTCGCGTCAACGCGATCGCACCGGGCGAGATCGACACCGCGATCCTGTCGCCGGGCACCGAAAAAATCGTCGAGACAATCCCGCTGAGAAGATTGGGCACCACGGCAGAAGTCGCCGACATCATCTTCTTCCTGTGCTCGCAGCAGGCGTCCTACGTGACCGGCTCGGAAATCCATATCAATGGCGGCCAGCACGTTTGAGCGGTTGGTTTTGATCAATCGTTGACGCTGCCCCTCATCCCCCTGCCGGGACCTTCTCCCGTGAAGAACGGGGAGAAGGGCTTGACCGCAACGCTGGCGGGGCGGCGCAGGCTTAGGCTGCCGTGGGCGCTTTCGGTGCTGCCAAAACCTCCTCGACGATGCCGCGGGCGATCTCGCGTTCGCCCATGATGACGGTGTCGGCACCAAGGTTTTTGAGGTGCTCGACCTCGGCATCGGAATGGGCGCGGGCGATGATTTCGATTGTCGGATTGGCGGCGCGGGCGCGCAGCACGACCTGCCCGGCCTCGAAGGCGTTGGGGATGGCGAGGATCAGCCGCTTTGCGCCCTCGGGATTGGATGCGGCGAACACGTCGCCACTCGCCGCGTTGCCGGGTACGGTTTCGACGCCTTCGGCCTTGAGCTTCGCCAACGTCTTGTCGGCATCCTCGATGACGAGGAAGGGCAGGGCGGCCTGCTTCAGCGCCGTGCCGACAAGGCTGCCGACGCGGCCGTAGCCGATCAGGATGGTGTGGCCGGTCAGCCTGGTCCTGGGCGGTGGGCCATCCTCGTTAGCAGGCGCCGCGACCGAAGCCACCTGGCCGGGCTCGGTCGCCGGGCCGATCGGCCTTGCTTCGCCGGACGGCGCCGTCCTGCCGGCGCGTGCTTCCAGCCAGGGTTTCATCCGGTCGACGGCAAAAAACATCAGCGGATTGAGGACGATCGACAGGATGGCGCCGGCGAGGATGAGGTCGCGGCCTTGTTCGGGCAGCAGTTTCAGCCCGACGCCGAGTTCAGCCAGGATGAACGAGAATTCGCCGATCTGGGCTAGGCTTGCCGAAATCATCAATGCGGTTGCCACCGGATAGCGGAAGACGACGACGATGACGAAGGCTGCCAGCGACTTGCCGACAACGATGATGGCCAGCGTCGCCAGGATCGGCCAGCCATTGCTGATCACGCTGAACGGGTCGAACAGCATGCCGACCGAAACGAAGAACAGCACGGAAAAGGCGTCGCGCAGCGGCAGCGATTCCTCGGCCGCCCGGTGGCTGAGCTCGGATTCGCTCATGATCATGCCGGCGAAGAAAGCGCCGAGAGCCAGCGACACGCCGAACAGCTTGGCCGCGCCGAAGGCGACGCCAAGCGCAATCGCAAGCACCGCCAACCGGAACAGTTCGCGCGATCCGGTATGGGCGACGTAGTGCAGGATCCAGGGGATAAGCCGGCGGCCGACCACCAGCATGACCAAGACAAAGGCCGCGACCTTGGCCAGTGTGATGGCGACGACGCCCCAGACGCCGTAGCTCGCCGGCAGCGACAGCAGACCGCTGGAGTGCACCTCAACCTGCTCTTGGCCGCCGAGCACGCCGGCCAACGCCGGCAAAAGCACCAGCGCCAGCACCATCGCCAGATCCTCGACGATCAGCCAGCCGACGGCGATGCGGCCGCGCTCGGTCTCGATCAGCCGCCGCTCCTGCAGGGCGCGCAACAGCACCACGGTCGAGGCCACGGAAAGCGCCAGGCCGAAGACCAGTCCCGCGCCCATCGACCAGCCGAGCATCCAGGCAAGGCCGGCGCCGAGGGCCGTCGCGAAGCCGATCTGCACAATGGCGCCGGGCACGGCGATGGCGCGGACCGACAACAGGTCCTTCAGCGAGAAATGCAGGCCGACGCCGAACATCAGCAGGATAACGCCGATCTCGGCAAGTTCATTGGCGAGGCCGGCATCGGCGACGAAACCCGGCGTGTTCGGTCCAACCAGAACGCCGGCGACGAGGTAGCCTACCAGCGGCGGCACGCGAAAACGGTTGGCAAGTGCGCCGAAGACGAAAGCCAGCCCCAGACCGGCGACGATGGTGGCGATAAGGGGCGTGTCATGCGGCATTGTCTATGGAGCACCTTCAGGAATCGCGATGTCGGATATGCGCCGTCCAAAAGCCGCCGCCTTGGCAGTATGGAGGCTGGGACAGTCGCGAGACAACCCGCAATTCCCATGAAATCGATGGCAAGGCGGCAAAAAGGCGTTGAGCCGGCAAGCGTTGCCACCCGGCGCGGCCTGCTCCAGGCAGGCGATTGCTACGGAAACGAAAGTTGCGCGCCGCCGATGCCCGATCAGGTCGCCTGCAGCAGGCTCTCGATATCGGGTATGCTGTGGTTGGTCAGCGTCTTTGGAATTTCGGCCGTTATCTTGTCGGTGACCTCCTTGTGCAGCTTCCTGCGCATGTCGCCCAGCACCGGCGGCGGCGCGATCAGCACGATCTCCTTGAAGCTGCCGCGATGCGCGAGCTTGTAGAGCCTGTCGGCAATCTCTTCGGCAAAACGCTCCTTGCCGAGACGGTGCCAGTCGGTGTCCTCGACCGCACTGCGGTGGACGGAAGGGCCGTCGCTGTAGCGGCCGGGGCGGTCCGTGCCTTGTTCTCGGGTTGCCGGATTTTCCTGCTCCATCTCGTGCACGACCTGAAGGTCGGGATATTGGACGTCTCCACGGTTCTCGAGGAACAGCGCCTTTTCGCCATCTGCCACCACGATCCATAGTCCGCGTTTCAGTCTGACGTTGCTCATGGGGCGCTCCTTTTTTGATTTTTCGAGCCCATCGCCGGGCCTTTGCCGCAGGGGTGTGACCGGGCCTGGGTCCATAGAGCAAACGCGTGCCGAGGCGGGAATGTTCCGGCACTCGGACCCGGTGCTCCGACAGGGGTCGGCGAGAGTGCGGGGCTGCCGTCGATCGCTCGGTCAGCATCCGGCGGCTTAATCTACTAAATTGATAGAATTTAGAAAAATCTGTTTTGTGGTTAGCTCCTCCGGCCGCTAAAAAGGCAGCGGATCAAGGGCTGCAACAGCAGCTTCAATCTGCCCCGCATTTGAATGTGGAATATTTTTCTCTTGGCCTTCATGCTTGCAGAAAAGAGATTGCCTGCTACGAAGCGATGCGCGAGTGGGTGCCTTCTGGTTTTTCGCGCCTCCGCGTAGAACTGACAAACGGTTCCAGGATTCCGCTCGTCATGCCGCAAGCCACACCCAAGCTCAATGCCTTTCCCGTCTTCATGCGGGTCGAGGGCGAAGCCATAGCCATCGTCGGCGGCGCAGAGGAAGCGCTGGCCAAGGCGCGGCTGCTCGCGCAGTCGAGCGCTGTGCTGCGCATCGTCAGCGATGAAACAAGCCCGGAGCTGCTGGCCTTTATCGCCGAGACGGGGGCCGCCCACATCGCCGACGTCTATGATGCAGCACATCTCAATGGTGCGGTGATGGTGTTTGCCGCCAGCGGCGACGAGGCGCTCGATCGCCGCGTTGCCGGGGATGCGCGCCGGCTGGGCATTCCGGTCAATGCCGTCGACCGGCCGGAGCTATGCGATTTCTTCACGCCGGCACTGGTCAACCGCGCGCCGGTCGCCATTGCCATCGGCACGGAAGGTGCCGGCCCGGTGCTGGCGCAGATGCTGCGCAGCCGCATCGACCGCATGCTGGCGCCCTCGCTCGGGCCGCTCGCAGCGCTCGCCGCATCGTTTCGCGACACCGCCGAAAGACTGCTGCCGAAGGGCAATGCCCGCCGCCGCTTCTGGAGCGATTTCTTTGGCGGCGCGCCGGCCCGCGCTGTCGAGGCAGGCGAGCTTTCGCAGGCGCATGATGCGGCCGTCGGCCTGCTGCTTTCGACAGAACCGGCATCGGGCCATATCGCGCTTGTAGGCGCCGGTCCAGGCGCCGAGGACCTTTTGACGCTGCGCGCCCATCGCCTGCTGATGGAAGCCGACGTGATCGTCCATGACGCGCTGGTGCCGGAGGCGATCGTCGCAATGGGCCGTCGCGATGCCGAGCGCCTGCCGGTCGGCAAGCGCAAGGGCTGCCATTCCAAGAGCCAGGCCGAGATCAATGCGCTGCTGGTCGAGCTTGGCCACGCCGGCAAGCGTGTCGTGCGGCTGAAGTCCGGCGACCCGCTGGTGTTCGGCCGGGCCGGCGAGGAGATGGCGGCACTTCGCGATGCCGGCGTCGCCTACGAAGTGGTTCCGGGCGTCACCGCGGCCTTCGCCGCCGCCGCCGATTTCGAACTGCCGCTGACGCTGCGCGGCGTGTCGTCGTCGATGGTGTTCACCACCGGCCATGACCTCAAGGGAAATTCGCTGCCCGACTGGGCAAAGCTCGCCATTTCCGGCGCGACGGTCGCCGTCTATATGGGCCGCTCGGTCGCCGCCGAGGTCGCCGGCCGGCTGATCGAAGCCGGCCTGTCGCCGGATACGGCCGTCGCCGTGGTCGAGAATGCCAGCCTTGCCAATCGCCGCCGTTTCCACGGCACACTCGCCGACCTGCCGTCGCTGGAGGCGCGCGCCGACCTCAGCGGCCCGGTGATGACCATCATCGGCGATGCGGTCGCCGGCGCCAATTTCGAACGGTCCGAGCCGCTGGCGGCACACAGGCAGGAAAGCGTGGCGAGTGCTGCCGCGCAAGGAGTGAGCCAATGAAAGTCCTGACCGCGAACCGCCTCGCCGACGGCATAGCCGTCTGGTACGCCAATGGCGGCTGGGCCGAGATCATCGACCATGCCGACATCGCCCATGACAAGGCGGCCGAGGACCGGCTGGAGGCAATCGGCGCCAAGGCCTCCGCGAACAACGAAGTGGTCGACGTCAGCCTGATAGACGTGACCGTGGCCAACGGCACGGTCGAAGCGGTCCGGCTACGTGAAAAGATCCGTGCCGCCGGCCCGACCACCCGCAACGACCTGGGCAAGCAGGCCCGTCCGCAAGCCGCACGTGCGGCATAGATGACACAAGCATGATCCCGATCATGCTCGAACGAAGAAAATAACGGGCGGACGCGCCCGGAAAGACCTGAATATGTACCGTTACGATGAGTTCGACCACGATTTCGTCAAGGCACGCGTCGCCGAGTTCAGCGACCAGGTTGCGCGGCGCCTTGCCGGCGAGATCACCGAGGACCAGTTCCGGCCGCTGCGACTGATGAACGGCGTCTATCTGCAACTGCATGCCTATATGCTGCGCATCGCGGTGCCCTACGGCACGCTGAACAGCAAGCAGCTGCGCATGCTCGGCCACATCGCCCGCAAATACGACAAAGGTTACGGCCATTTCACGACGCGCCAGAACATCCAGTTCAACTGGCCGGCGCTGTCGGACATCCCGGCGATCCTGGCTGATCTGGCAAGCGTCGAAATGCACGCCATCCAGACCAGCGGCAATTGCATCCGCAACGTCACCGCCGACCACTTCGCCGGCGCCGCCGCTGACGAGGTTGCCGATCCGCGCCCCTATGCCGAAATCCTGCGGCAATGGTCCTCGGTGCATCCGGAGTTCTCGTTCCTGCCGCGAAAATTCAAGATCGCGGTGACCGGCGCCGAGCGCGACCGCGCCGCCATCCAGACGCACGACATCGGCCTGCACCTGAAGAAGAACGCCGCCGGCGAGCTCGGTTTCGCCGTCTATGTCGGCGGCGGCCAGGGCCGCACGCCAATGGTCGCCAAGAAGATCCGCGATTTCCTGCCCGAAGCGGATTTGTTGTCCTACTGCACGGCGATCCTGCGCGTTTACAACCTCTATGGCCGGCGCGACAACAAGTTCAAGGCGCGCATCAAGATCCTGGTCCATGAGACCGGCGTCGAGGAGATCACCCGCCAGGTCGAGGCCGAATGGCAGGAGTTGAAGGACGCCGAGCTGAGGCTGCCGGAAGAAGACATCCGCGCCATCGATGCCTATTTCGCGCCGCCTCCGCTTGTCGACCGGCCGGAAGGCGACGAGGCGGTCAAGCTTGCCCGCCTCGACTCCAAGAGCTTTTCCGAATGGCTGGACCAGAATGTGGTCACCCATCGCCATCCCGACTACGCGGCAGTGACCATCTCGCTCAAGGGCATCGGCGAGACGCCGGGCGATGCCTCCGACAGCCAGATGGAAGCGGTCGCCGACATTGCCGAAAAATATTCATTCGACGAGCTGCGCGTCAGTCACGAGCAGAACCTGATCCTGCCGCATGTGGCGCGGGCCGACCTCAAGGCGGTCTATGATGCGCTTGTCGATATCGGGCTGGCGACGGCCAATTCCAACCTGATCAGCGACATCATCTCCTGCCCCGGCCTTGACTATTGCGCGCTGGCAACGGCGCGTTCCATTCCCGTGGCGCAGGAAATCTCGCGGCGCTTTGCTTCTCTGGAGCGCCAGCGCGACATCGGCGAATTGAAGCTGAAGATTTCCGGCTGCATCAATGCCTGCGGCCATCACCATGTCGGCCATATAGGCATCCTGGGCGTCGAGAAGAAAGGCGCCGAGCTTTACCAGGTGACGCTCGGCGGCTCGGCCGACGAGAACACCTCGGTCGGCGAGATCATCGGCCGCGGCTTCAGTTCGGAAGAGATCACCGATGCCATCGAGCAGATCGTCGAGACCTATCTCGGGCTTCGGCTGGACAGAAACGAAAGATTCATCGACGCCTACCGCCGAGTCGGTCCCGCGCCGTTCAAGGAGGCGCTCTATGCTGGCGAAGCCAAGGCCGCTTGACCGTATCGTCGACGTCGAGGCCGGCATCGCCGCCCAAGCGGCGGGTCTCGACGCGCTCTACGGCCATCTGAAGCCGCTGGAGATCATCGAGCGGTCGACCCGGGAGTTCTTTCACGGCGAAATTGCCGCCGTCTCGTCCTTCGGCGCGGATTCGGCGGTGCTGCTGCACATGATCGCCGAGATCGACCGCACGCTGCCGGTGATCTTTCTCGACACCGGCAAGCATTTCGAGGAGACGCTCGGCTATCGTGACGCGCTGGCCGCCGATTTCGGGCTGAGCGATATCCGGGTGATCAGGCCCGACGATGCGGCGCTGGCAAGGATCGACCCGACCGGCAATCTGAACGAGACCGACACCGACGCCTGCTGCGACGTGCGCAAGGTCGAGCCGCTGGCGCGCGGCGTCGAGCCGTTCCGCGCCTGGTTCACCGGCCGCAAGCGCTTCCAGGCGGCGACCCGGGCAGCGCTGCCGGTGTTCGAGGCGGTCGGCTCGCGCATCCGCATCAATCCGCTGGCGCACTGGACGACATCGGACCAGGCCGGCTACATGCGCGCGCATGCGCTGCGTGAAAACCCGCTGGTCGCCTATGGCTATCTGTCGATCGGCTGTTTCCCATGCACGCAGCCGGTGCAACCGGGCGACGATGCGCGCAGCGGCCGCTGGGCCGGGCACGCCAAGACCGAATGCGGCATCCACTTGTCGGGGCTGGAAAGGTCGCTGACCGACGCATCACTTTAGGGTATGTTGATATTCAGCCGGCCTGCAAACGGCGGCTTCCTGCGCTTCCGGCGCTCACGTACCCAAAGTACGCTCAGCTCCGGTTCTCGGAGGCCACGCAGTTTGGTCGCTTCGCGCCCGCCTTCGGCTCGGCCTGACCTGAATCTCAACGCACCCTGAGGTGTTTTGCACTTTAGAATCTTTGGACTTGGGAATTTTCTTGATGAGCGACTTGATAGCCGAAAACGCCATGCGGCTGTGGACACCGGATGGGTTCCGCGAGGACGAGTGGGTTCATGCCGAAAGCGCCGAGGCGCTGGTCGGCAATGGCCGTTTCATCCTGCCCTTGCAGGCGTTTCTAGGCCTCGATCCGGAGGTGCGGCGGTCGGCGAAGGAGCGCATCGGTGTGCTGCTGCAGCCCGGCGATCAGCTCGAGAAGATCGCAGGCCTGCTCGATCAGCTGTCGCTGGTTGCGCTGGCGTTTCCGGCGTTCAATGACGGCCGCTCGTTCTCCAAGGGCGAATTGCTGCGCAGCCGTTATCATTTTGCAGGCGCTATGCGCGCCACCGGGCAGGTGCTGATCGATCAGCTGCCGCATATGCTGCGCGTCGGCTTCGATGAATTCGAGGTATCGCACCCGGTGCTGCTGAAGCGGCTCGAGCAAGGCCGCACCGGCGGACTGCCGCTGTTCTATCAGCCGGCGGTGAAGCCGGAGGCCAAAGGCCCGAAATATTCCTGGCGGCGGGTTTGCGCCGGCTGATCCGCTCCAGAGGGCCAGAAGCCCTATCTGGTCGGACCACATTCCCGATTCAGCCTTTTATTTTGCGCCTCTCCGCCTTAGGATAGGCCCATTATTTCGCGATCCGAATAAATGTGGCCACAAGGGAGGAACCGGGTATGGCTGGCAAGAAGATATTGATGCTCGTTGGCGAGTTCAGCGAGGAGTACGAGATTTTCGTCTTTGAACAGGCCATGCATGCGGTGGGCCACACCGTCCACGTCGTTTGCCCCGACAAGAAGGCCGGCGATATCCTGAAGACCTCGCTGCACGACTTCGAGGGCCACCAGACCTATACGGAAAAGCTCGGCCACGACTACATCCTCAACAAGACGTTTTCCGAGGTCAATCCGGCCGACTACGATGCCGTCTACGCGGCGGGCGGGCGCGGGCCGGAATATATCCGCATCGACAAGCGCGTGCAGGCGCTGGTGCGGCATTTCCATGAGACGGGAAAACCGATCTTCACCATCTGCCACGGCGTGCAGATCCTGATCGCGGTCGACGGCGTGGTGCGCGGCAGGGAAGTCGCGGCGCTGCAATATTGCGAGCCGGAAGTCACGCTGGCCGGCGGCATCTATATCGATGTTGCGCCGACCGGCGCCCATGTCGACGGCAATCTGGTGTCGGCCAAGGGCTGGCCGGGCCTTGCCGCCTTCATGCGCGAATGCCTGAAAGTGCTGGGCACCGAGATCCGCCAGGGCGAGATCCTGATGCGCGACCAGCGCCGGGCGGCTTAAGCTCGGAATGTGGAGCCCGCCGCACCCCCAACGCATGTCACGCAAAAGTGTCAGCGGTTTTGCGATAACGGCATGCATAAACAATAACCTAAAGCGCGTCGCATGAGGCCGGTCGAGCGCGACGCGCTTTAGGTGCGGCGGTATGCTTTACACGGCCATCCGCGCTTCGCGGAACGATACCAGCTTGCTGCGACTCTCGTCCCACAGCGCCAGCTTGACGCAACGCAGGCTGTCGAGGAGTGTGACGCGGCCGATCTCACGCAGCTCCGGATAGTCCCTCAACACTTCCGGAAGCCGGTAGCATGGCACCTTGGCCGAGAGGTGATGCACGTGGTGGACGCCGATATTGCCGGTGATCCAGTTCAGCACCGGCGGCAGGTCGTAATAGGACGAACCGTGCAGGGCAGCGTGCTGGAATTCCCACTCGGAGTCCTTTGTCCACTCCGTCTCCTCGAACTGATGCTGGACATAAAACAGCCAGATGCCGGCCGATCCGGCGAGGATGACGATCGGCAAATGCACGACCAGGAACGCGCCGGGGCCAACGAACCAGATGAGCAGCGCGGCGATGACCGCGATGGCGAGATTGGTCGACATCGACGACACCCAGGGGGTGAAACCGCCCCGCATCATGCCCAAGGGCAGTCTCTGCTCGAAAATGAAGATCCATATCGGGCCAAGGCCAAACATCACCAGCGGATGGCGATAGAGGCGATAGGCGAGCCGGCCCCGCCATGACAGTTGCCGATATTCAGCGACCGTCAGTGTCTTGATGTCGCCGGTGCCGCGCTCGTCGAGATTGCCGGCGCTGGCGTGATGGGTTGCGTGGGCGCGGCGCCAGCAATCGTAGGGCGTCAGCGTCAACACGCCAAGCACGCGGCCGATCCAGTCGTCGGCATAGCGGTTGGCAAAGAAGGAGCCGTGGCCGCAATCGTGCTGGATCATGAAGATACGCACCAGAAAGCCGGCTGCCGGAAGGATGAGGACCAGACCCCACCAATGGCCATAGGCATAGGCGGCCGAGGACAGTGCCCACAGCGTGGCGAAGGGGATGAGGGTGATGGCGAGTTCGACGGCGCTGCGACGCCTGTCGGGCTTTTTATAGCGCGACAGGATCTTCAACCAGGCGCGCTTGCTGTTTGCCACAGCTTCGGGGGAAATCATGTTCATCATGAAACATAGGCGGAGCGGCGCGCTGCCGCAAGGCGGAGATCACGCAAAGTTACTGCGGGTAAATGTCGCGCGATGGCGAGGAATTGCGGCCGCAATCGCAGGTCGCGTTGCTGGCGACGGTGTCTACCGACGGCGCCCGCCTGCGACCACCTTGGCTTCGACGCCGTCCAGGCGGTCGAGCAATTCCTTCAGACGGTCGGGAATATCGGACTCCGTGCGGAAGGCCGGTAAGGTGCGCAGAAAGCGCTTGGTCGCCTCGGTGCCGAGCTGGCGCCGGATATCGGCGGCGAGCCCGTCGCGTTTTTCGCCATTCCTGCGGGGCATCATCCAAAATCCTGTGTCGGCTTCGAAACTCTTCCAAGGGAGGAATGGTTCCCGCATTGTAGTGTCCCGGCAAGCAAAGCCGTCGGGTACGGTAAAGTTTGAATTAAAATCGAAAGGTCTGCGCCGTCCGCCATCAAGCAGCGACAGCGGCTGCAGTATCGCTTGCCCCTTGATTTTTGGCCGCTAAACCTCGATATCGGGCGCAAATCCACACCATTCGAAAATGACGGGAAACGGCGATGAGCGACCAGGCAAAAGACGAACGCGCGCCCGATGAAGCCGAGAAGACCGAGGCTGCCGCGGAGCCAAGGGAAGGTGGCGTCGACGGCGACTATGAGGCGCTTGTGCGGCTTCTGAAGGAAAACGAAGAGCTGAAGGATCGCGCGCTGCGCGTCGCAGCCGACATGGAGAATTTGCGTCGCCGCACCGCCCGCGACGTCCACGATGCGCGCGCCTATGCGGTTGCCAATTTTGCCCGCGACATGCTTTCGGTGTCAGACAATCTGCGCCGTGCGCTGGATGCCATCCCGGAGGAGGCCAAGGCGTCGGGCGATGCCGGCTTCAAGGCGCTGATCGACGGCGTCGAGATCACCGAGCGCGCCATGCTGTCGGCGCTGGAACGCCACGGCGTGAAGAAGCTTGAGCCCGAGGGCGAGAAATTCGATCCGAATTTCCACCAGGCGATGTTCGAGGTGCCCAATCCCGACGTACCGGCCAACACGGTCGTGCAGGTCGTGCAGCCCGGCTATTCGATCGGCGAGCGTGTTCTGCGGCCGGCCATGGTCGGCGTCGCCAAGGGCGGCCCCAAGCATGTGGCGAGCGAAGCGCCGGTGGAGCCGGGGCCGGTCAACGAGCAGGCTGAGAAGGATGCGTAAGTTAGGGGAGTAGGGGAACAGGGCAGTACGGGAGTAGGGAATAGCGCTACGTCGGGCAAAGTAGAGCAATTGCCTACTCGCGCCCTTGCCTTCTCTCCGCCTACTCCCCTATTCAGGCCGCAAACCGCTGCGCTTCTCCGCCATAATAATTGACGTAGCGGGCACCGATCTCCTTGACCGGCATCACCACGAACACGTCGACCGTCGAGAATTCACGGTCGATGACGCAACCGTCGCCGATGCGCGCGCCGACGCGCAGATAGCCCTTGACCAGCGGCGGCATCGCGGCGATCGCCGCCTTGGTATTGACGGCCTCGATCGGCATCAGATCCATCGAACAATAGCGCCCGGCGACGGCACGCACGTCCCATGATGAATTCGTCCGGCAGTGGTGGGCAAGGTAGGTCAGCGCCTCTGCATGTGCCGCCGGCACGGTGCCGTGGAACGACGCGCAGCCGGTCATCACGCCAATGCCGTAATGGTTGATATAGGCCCAGATGCCTTGCCACAGCGCCTCGATGGTGCGCTTCGAGCGGTATTCGGGCAGAACACAGGAGCGGCCGAGCTCGAGGAAGCGCTGGCCAGGATGCCGCGCGATCAGCTTGGTCAGTTCGAATTCGCCTTCGGAATAGAAGCCGCCGGCGGCCGCGGCAATCTCCTGCCGCAGCAGGCGGTAGGTGCCGACGATGCGGCGATGCTCGGGGCCGGAAAGCGAAGTATCGAAGACCAGGAGATGATCGCAGAGGGGATCGAAGCGATCGGCATCGCGGCGGTCCTGCATCTGGAACAGGTCCTTCCTGGCACCAAGCTCGTCGTAGAACACCCGGTAGCGCACTTCCTGCGCGGCAGCGATCTCGGCCTCGTTGCGGGCGAGCCGCACTTCGAGATTGCCGATGCGGCCGAGCGATGCGCCTTTTATGACGGCATCGGCGTTCCGGCCGACGAGCAAAGGCCCGCTGGCGTTCGGCCGAGCATCACATTCCGGCATGACTGTATGCACGAGTGATTCTCCTTCGAGCCATCCCTCTTGGCACGGGGATACGGTGTAGGTGCAACAGGATTGTGACAGTACCGTGATACGGCTCTGCGGGCAATACTTCGTCGGCTGGGCAATCTATCAACCGTCGATGTTGTGCCTCAGGCGGCCGCTTGCCCTTCGACCGCATGAACCAGGGCATCGGGGTCGAGCGGCTTGGTGACGAAGCCGCTGGCACCGTGAGCGAGCACGGCGTGGCGGGTCTTTTCCTGGCTGTCGGCCGACAGCACCATGATCGGCACCGGCGGCACCGCGGTCTCCTCCTCATGGCGGCGGATGGCGGCGATGGCGTCCAGGCCGTCCATGACAGGCATATGCAAGTCCATCAGCACCACGTCGTAACGGTGCTTGTGGCCGGTGCTGATGACCGCCTCGACGGCGGCCTTGCCGTTGCCGACCACTTTCACGCGATGCCCGGCCTTCAGCAGCGTGGCGCGGGCCAGCATGGCGTTGATGTCGTTGTCCTCGGCGATCAGCACCGACAGGCCGTGCTGGCGGGCGCCAATGGCGTGCCCCGTCTGCGCGCCGCGCCTTTGCAGTTGCGGCTCGGCGACGACCGGCGCGTGGCTGGTCAAAAGCACGCGCAGCAATGTCTCACCGCGCACCGGCCTCGCAAGGAAGGTGGCGTAACCATTGGCACGGAACTCGCCAAGCATGCCACGGTCGGTCGGTGCGATCAGCGTCACTGCCTCGCAATCGGCAAATCCGCTCTGGCGCAGGCGCCTGAGCAGCCTGCCGTCGCTTTGCTCCATGGCAGCATCGATCAGCAGCACGTCGCAGCTCTCGGCGAAAGGGGTGGCCTGGGCGGCGGCGGTGGCCAGATCGACCGTGCCGCCATTGGCGCGAATGGTGCGGGCGAGGGCTTCGGCCTCGACCAGGTTCTTCGACACGATCACGGCATGCCGGCCCGACAGCGCGTCCTGGCGGATCTGCGGCGCCTCGACGGCGGAAATAGCGGGAATCTCGAAGACGAATTCGGACCCCTGGCCAAGCCGGCTTGACACAGAGATAGTGCCGCCCATGGCGGTCACCAGGCGCTTGGAAATGGCGAGACCGAGGCCGGCACCGCCATGCGCACGGGTCGAGGTGCCGTCAGCCTGTTCGAAGTCCTCGAATATGCGCTCCATGTCCTCCTCGCGCAGACCGGGGCCGGTGTCGGTGATGGTGAAGCGGATGCGGTCGGTGGTTTCGGTGCGGACGCGGGCGATGCTTGCCAGGACGCCGCCGCTGTCGGTGAACTTGACGGCGTTGCCGATGAGATTGAGCAGCACCTGCCTGACCCTGCCGGGGTCGGCGGTGATCAGCTGCGGCACGTCGGGTTCGACATGACAGCCGAGGCCGATATCCTTGGCAAAAGCCCGCGCCGCCAAAAGCTCGATGACATTGTCGGCGATCTCGCGCACCGACATCGGCTGCGGTTCGGGATCGAAGCGGCCGGCCTCGATCTTGGAGTAGTCGAGCAGGTCCTCGATCAGCGCCAGCAGCGCGCTGGCCGAGGTCGAGATGGCGCCGACATAGGTCCGCTGCTCGGGCGAAAGGCTGGTGTCGGCGAGAAGCCGGGCCATGCCCATGATGCCGTTCATCGGCGTGCGGATCTCGTGGCTGACGGTGGCGAGGAAGCGCGATTTGGCCTGGCTCGCATATTCGGCCCGCTCGCGGGCGGTGATCAGCGAGGATTCGGCGCGCTTGCGAGCGGTGATGTCGCGGGCGATGGCGCGATGCGAAACGGCGCCGCTGTCCTTGTCGCGCACCGACAGCTCGATCCAAGAGAACCAGCGTGGGCCGTCCGGCGTGCGAATGGCGACGTCGGTGGAACTCAGGCATTCATGGTCGGAAAACGCGGCGTCGGGGACGATGCCGACATCGATGCCTAGTTCGGCCAGGGTCTTGCCGGCAAGGTCGCGCTGGTCGGTTTCGACAAGGTCGGCGAAAACCTTGTTGGCGTAGACAATGTGGCCGTCGCGGTCACGATGGACGACGAGATCGCCGAGTGCATCGATCAGCCCGCGAAAGCGCTCCTCGCTCTCCTGCATCTCCCACATGCGGTCGGCCAGCGTCTCTATTTCGGCGCGGCTGCGGGCGGTCGTGGCATCGAGCAGGGCCACCGCGCGGCGCTCGGTGCGCCTGTTGCGCAGATGCATGGCGAGCCCGGCGATGGCTGTCGCCAAAAGGCCGATAGTGATGAAGATCGGCGCCCCGGTCAGATGCGAAAAGGCTGCCAGCACGACGATGGCGACGAGCGTCAGGAAGGGCAGGCCTTCGCGGTTGGAGGCCGGCAGTTCCGGCGCCAGCGGTGGCGCGGCGACAAGCTGCCGTCCTGGCGCCGCGGGGGCCGTCCCGTCGGCCCGTTCGGCTGGTTCCGCCTCTCTGATGCCGGGTTCCGCAATCATACGGAACTCCTGCCAGACAGAGCTTATCGAAGCTTGTGGTTGATCGCTCGAATTTTAGCGGTCGCTCTCTTTTTTATCCTTGGGGGCTCACATGTCCACCACCACGCGGCCGCGGATCTTGCCCTCGACGATGTCATGCGCGGCGCCGATGATGCCGTCGAAGCCGATGCTCGTCGACAGGCTGGCAAGCTTTGCGTGGTCGAGATCGGCGCTGATGCGGCGCCAGGCCTCGAGTCGGACCGCCTTCGGCGCCATCACCGAATCGATGCCGAGCAGCGAGACGCCGCGCAGGATGAAGGGGGCGACGCTTGCCGGCAGGTCCATGCCGCCGGCGAGGCCGCAAGCGGCGACGGCGCCGCCATAGGAGGTCATCGACAGAACGTTGGCCAGCGTGTGACTGCCGACCGCATCGACGCCGCCGGCCCAGCGTTCCTTGGCGAGCGGTTTTGCGGGCTGGGTGAGCTCGTCGCGTGAAATCACTTCCGCGGCGCCAAGGTCAATCAGATAGGGGCTTTCGGCAGCACGGCCGGTCGAGGCAATGACGTGATAGCCGAGGCTGGACAGGATCGAGACCGCGACCGAGCCGACGCCACCGGCAGCGCCGGTCACCACCACCGGGCCGCGGTCGGGCACGATGCCGTGCCGCTCCAGCGCGATGACGCAAAGCATGGCGGTGTAGCCGGCGGTGCCGACCGCCATCGCATCATGCGGGCTCATGCCGTCCGGCAGCGGCACCAGCCAGTCGCCCTTGACGCGGGCGCGCCCTGCAAAGGCGCCGAAATGCGTCTCGCCGACGCCCCAGCCGTTCAATATGACCTTGTCACCCTTGCGCCAGCCAGGATTGGAAGACGAGATGACGGTGCCGGCGAAATCGATGCCCGGCACCAGCGGCCAGCGGCGGATCACCGGCGCCTTGCCGGTAATTGCAAGACCGTCCTTGTAGTTCACCGTCGTCGCCTCGACCGCGACGGTGACGTCGCCCTCCATCAGGTCTGCCTCGGCAAGCTCGGTCACCGCGACCGACTGGTTTTTCTCGGCGTCGCGCGAAACGAGGATGGCTTTGAAGGTTTCGGGCATTTTTTCTCCTCGGGCTTGCAGATCAGAATGTGCGGCGCCAGGCGAGTGAGGTCAATCGCTCGACGCTCCGCGCCGCCAGCCAATGAGTTCGTCGAAGACGACCAGCACCGCACCAACCGAAATGAAGGCGTCGGCGAGGTTGAAGATCGCGAAGGACCAGACCGGCGTATGGAACAGGACATAGTCGATGACATGACCGTAGATTGCGCGATCAATCAGGTTGCCGAGCGCGCCGCCGACGATCAGTGCGAAGCCGATGCGGGCAAGCAGGTGGCCGGGCGGCGTGCGGGCCGCAAGATAGAGCACGAAAGCGACCACCAGAACCGCGACGACCACCAGGCCGGTGTCGCCGAAGGACGAAAACAGCGAGAACGCGATGCCGGTGTTGTAGGTGCGGTACAGCGCCAGGAACGGAAGAAGGTCGAGCCGTTCCTGAAAGGCAAGACCGGTTTCGACTAGGTATTTCACCCACTGGTCGAGCGCTATCGCGGCGACGACCAGAAGAGCATACGGCCTCCAGGACTTCATGGTTTGCAGTTTCACGGTTTGAGATGTCACGATCTGGCGTCCTCCGGGCCGAGCTTCAGCGCGCCGCGCCGGATCTCGAACAGCATGACGCCGGTGGCCACCGCAAGGTTGAGCGAATCGGCGCGGCCGGCCTGCGGTATCCGCAGCAGTTTGTCGCAGCTTGCGGCAAGCTCGTCAGGCAGACCTTGCTGCTCGTTACCCATCATCAAAAGCACCGGGCCTTTTGAAAAATCGACCGAGCGGTAGTCGACCGCACCTTTCAGATGGGTGCCGGCGACGAGGCCGGGAAAGCTCGATCGCCAGGCGAGAAAAGCTTCGGGCGACGCCTTGGCGACCGGCACGGCGAAAATCGAGCCCATGGTGGCGCGCACCGTTTCGACCGAAAAGGGATCGGTGGTCTCGCCGACCAAGATGACGCCCCTGGCCCCGACAGCGTCGACCGTGCGGATGACGGTGCCGAGATTGCCGGGGTCGCGGACGCGGTCGAGCGCCACCCAGACGTCGCCGTCACGGGCGCGGATGTCCTTCAACGGCAGGAATTTCTGCGAGAACACGCCGACGACCATCTGCGGATTGTCGCGGCGGGTGATGGCGACGAGCACTTTTTCCGAAACTTCAAGGACGGTGCCGCCGGCGGCGACCGTGCGCGCCGCGATCTTTTCAACCGCCGTATTGCCACGTCCGGCCTTGGCGAAGACCAATGTCCTGATCGACCAGCCGAGATCGAGCGCGTCGATGACCAGCTTCAGGCCTTCGGCCATGAAGGCATTCTGCTGGTCACGGAATTTCTTCAGCGCGAGCGCCTTGATGTCCTTGACCAGCGGGTTGGCGAGGCTGGTGACTTCCTTCACCTGCCCTGGCGCGCCCGCGTGCCGTTCGTACGCACTCATTCAGGCCACCCAGCGTGAGAACAGCGAGGTCGAAAGCGCCCGACCGGCAGACTTCTCGCGGATGATCAATTCACCCGACTCGACCGTGCCGCCCATGCCGGCGAAGGTGTCGCGCATCAGGGCATGGATGGCGAAAAAAGAGGCGCGGATCGAATAGGCGGTCAGTACCACGGCGAGCGGCTTCGGCGTCAGGATCGCGCGGCAGATATCGGTCAGCGCCGGCAGGTCCTCGAACAGCTGCCAGACCTCGCCCTTCGGTCCGCGGCCATAGGCGGGCGGGTCGAACAGGATGATGTCGTAGCGGCTGCCGCGGCGCTCCTCGCGCTCGGCGAATTTCACGGCATCGTCGACGATCCAGCGGATCGGCTTTTGCGACAAGCCCGCCATTTCCTGGTTTTCGCGCGCCCAGCCGATCGCCTTCTTGGAAGCATCGACGTGGGTGACCTCGGCGCCGGCACGCGCCGCCACCAAGGAGGCAAGGCCGGTGTAACCGAACAGGTTCAACACCTTCACCGGCCGTTTTGCCGCCGCGATCAGTCCGGCCATGTGGTCCCAGTGCGAGGCCTGCTCGGGAAAGACGCCGACATGGCGAAACGAAGTGAAGCGGCCGAGATAATCTATGCCGTCATGCTTCATCGGCCAGGTTTCGCCGAGCGGCGTCTTGGGGAAGCGCCAGCGGCCGATGCCTTCCTCGTCGGTATCGCCGGTGAAAATGGCGTCGGCGCGCTCCCAGTCCCTGGCCGGCAAAGCCTTTTGCCAGATCGCCTGGCCCTCCGGCCGAACGATGCGGTAGGGGCCGTATTGCTCGAGTTTTTCTCCGGCGCCGCTGTCGAGCAACGCGTAGTCCTGATTGGGGCCGACCTCGAGGATCAGCGGCAGATGTTCGGCAGGCAGCACGCCATCGCGACGGGATAGAGGGCGCGGCGCGGCTTTCGGCTCGGACCGGTCCTGCAGTTTAGGCTCCGAACCGGCGGTCAGGCCGGCGTAGCGCCGCCGCGGCTGCTCCGCCCCGCCCTTCGGGGGCGGGCGGCTGTCGCGGCGTTTGTCGCGAAAAGGTTTCAAGAAGGCGCATCTCCGGACGGCGGCTCGCCGCTTCTGCCACAGCACATTGACCGGCGCAACAAAAGGGCTGCCGACGTGTGCAACCGGATCAGCCGCGCCTGATCGCCAGCAGGCCGACTGCGAGCGCTATGAAACCAACGGCCTTGAAGCCGGTGACGACCATATGGCCGGTTTCCCAACTGCTCCGGATACTTTCGAAATTGTCCGGGATCGGTCCAGGCACCCAGGTGGCCAGGACATCGTTTGCCGGTTTGATCAGGGTAAACCACGCCACGAGGGCCATCAGATAAAGCACGGTGGCGGCCAAAATCCACCAGAATGCCGGGCGGTCGCTGCGCAGCATCCAGGCGAGAAGCCCCGGACAGGCGATCGCGGCCACGTCCAGCGGTGCGCCGACAACCGCGAAGAATTGGAACTCAGCGTTGAAGACAGTGGTTTCACGCCAGAGCGAAGGCGGCCAACTGGTCAGCCGCGGCACCGATTCCAGCACATGGGCGAAGGATGGTCCGAGGCTGAGCGCAGCGACGATGGCGGTCAAAACCGACCAGAACAACAGGAACCCGCGCATATCCATAGTGGCCAGACAACGGCGTCAGGACGCAGACGTTCCCGTCCGCCACCCATGTCGCTTGCCGCCGAAAGCGCTGGGGCTCTATCGTGATTGAAACCAGGTCATGATTCATGTCCCGTGCTGAACGCCTGCTCGACCTGATCCAGATCCTGCGCCGGCATCGCCGGCCGGTCAGCGGCCGCAGCCTTGCGGGCGAAATGGGTGTGTCGATCCGCACGCTCTATCGCGATATCGCCACGCTGCAGGGGCAGGGCGCGCCGATCGAGGGTGAGGCGGGGTTGGGTTACGTGCTCAGGCCCGGTTTCATGCTGCCGCCCTTGATGTTCACCGATGAGGAGATCGAGGCGATCGTGCTCGGTTCGCGCTGGGTGGCCAAGCAGCCGGACTGGCGGCTTGCGAACGCCGCCACCGACGCGCTGGCCAAGATCGCGGCGGTGCTGCCGGACGATTTGCGCGAAGAGCTCGACGCCTCGACGCTGCTGGTCGGGTCGCGCACCGAGGTCACCGAAGGCATCGATCTCGGCGTGGTGCGGCAGGCCATCCGCGAGGAGCGTAAGCTGAGCTTTGTCTATCGCGACGCCGGCGGCGCTGCCTCCGAGCGCACCGTCTGGCCGTTCGCACTCGGCTTCTTCGACAAGGTGCGCGTCGTCGCGGCCTGGTGCGAGATGCGCCAGGATTTCAGGCACTTTCGCGCCGACCGGATATCCGGCCTCAATGCCACCGAGATGCGCTATCCGCGCCGCCGTCAGGTGCTGCTCAAAGAATGGCGGGCGACGCTCGACACGCCAAGCTAAGGCTGCTGCTCAGTTGAGACTGCTGCCAGAATCTGGCAGTGGCGTACGGTATGCTCCTCCAGTCGAAACGATCTGGAGAGCAATTCATGACACCGCCCAATTTCGTCATCCTCTATGTCGACAAGCCTGAGCAAAGCGGCGCCTTCTATAGCGCGCTGCTTGGGCGGCAGCCGGTCGAGACCTCGCCGACCTTCGTGCTGTTCGTGCTCGACAACGGCTTCAAGCTCGGCCTCTGGTCGCGTCACACCGTGGAACCGGCCGCCGCGGCAGCAGGCGGTGGCGCCGAGATCGTCTTTGCGCTGGACACGCCGGAGGCGGTCGATGCCACCTACACCGATTGGGCCGGACGGGGTCTGAAAATCCTGCAGAGCCCGACCGACATGGATTTCGGCCGGACCTTCGTCGCGCTCGATCCCGACAATCATCGGCTGCGGGTTTATTGGCAAAGGGAGTAAGGCAGTAGGGCAGTAGGGGAGTACGTGACAGGAAATATAGCTGGCGCGGCGCCGCACGATCAGTGCGGTTTCCTACTGCCCTACTGCCCTACTGCCCTACGCTTGCGCGATACACGCCAATGCCGGCGGCGAGGTCCTCGAGGGCTGCGCCGACCGACTTGAACAGCGTGATCTCGTCGTCGTTCTGCCGGCCTTTTTTCTGGCCGCGCGTGAGTTCATAAAGGTCGGCGACGATGGCTTCCGGCTTCAACACGCCGGAGGCCAGCGGCTGGACGATGTCACCGGCTTCCTTGGTGGCGCCGGCGCGGGTGTCGACATAGACGCGGGCCCGCGCAACCGTGTCGTCGTCGCTTTCGCGCATCGCCGGAGTGAAGCCGCCGACGAGGTCGACATGCGTTCCGGGTCGCAACAAGGCGCCCTTGACCAGCGGTTCGGTGGTGATGGTCGCCGAGGAAATGATGTCGGCCTGGCCGAGTTCGGCGTCGAGATCGCCTGCGGCTTCGGCCGCAAAACCTTCCGCACGCAATCTTGCAGCGACCTTTTCGGCATTGGCCGGCGTGCGGTTCCAGATGCGGATGCTGGTGATCGGCCGCACAGCCGAATGCGCCTTCGCCAGGAACGGCGACAGCGCGCCGGCGCCTACCACGAGCAGCCGCGAGGCGTCCTCGCGGGCCAGGTAGGAGGCGGCCAGCGCCGAGGCGCAGGCCGTGCGCCACTGCGTCAGCCGCTGGCCGTCGATCATGGCCTGCGGCTCGCCGGTGGTGCCGTCGAGCAAGAGGTAAAGGCCCATCACCGCGGGTTTGCCGACAGCGTTGTTGTCGGGCGACACGGTGACGATCTTGATGCCGATGTGACCGCCGGCGGAGGTGCCAGCCGTGTTGAAGTCGGTCCAGGCCGGCATCAAAAGCAGCGTTGAAGCGGCGCCGTCGGGCCGCTCTATCGTATGATGGTGCCTCACCGGCTGTACGGCGCCGTCGCGAAAGGCGGCGCGGAGCGTCTCGATCAGGCCGGGAAAGGTCAGCGCGCTGTCGACCTCGGCGGCCGAAATGGTCAGCATGAAAGGCTCCGCGAAAGATATGTCAAAGACGCTTCAGTTTGTCGGCTTCGGCAAAGCCGGGCCCCGAGGCGCGGCAGGCGCGCGGCTTACCGCCTGGCGCAGATTCTCGGCCTCGGCACCGCGCTGGCGCGCCAGCTTGCGATAGCGCCCCTGCTTGATCCAGGTCGCCAGGCTGCCGACGATCATGCCGATGGCAAGGGCAAGGAACAGGAATATGAACAGCGGCAAGGTCAGCGTCAGCGCCGGGTTGCCCGGATTGAACGGGTCGAGCGTGAAGGCGACCGGTTCGCGGTTGGCAACGGCCAGCGCGATCAGGATGATGGCCAGCGGCACGAAGACCACGATGAGGATTAAGCGATTGAACATGTTTTTCCGTAGGGACTGCTATCGGAGCGGGACGGCGGGCGCGGCGCCTACTTGCCTCCGTTCAGCCTTTCACGCAATTCCTTGCCGGTCTTGAAGAACGGTACCCATTTCTCCTCGACCTCTACGGATTCGCCGGTGCGCGGGTTGCGGCCGGTGCGGGCAGGGCGATTTTTCACCGAAAACGCGCCGAAGCCGCGCAACTCGACCCGGTTGCCCTCGGCAAGCGCGTCGGTGATTTCATCGAAGATGGCGCTGACAATGTTTTCGACGTCGCGCAGGAAAAGATGCGGATTACGCGTGGCGATGATCTGCACAAGTTCGGATTTGATCATGAAAAGGCTCCCCGTAAAAGCAGTGCCGCCGAAATTATCAGAATGATTTTATTTGGTTTTTCACTCGTCCCAAGCGGTTCCTCAAGGGTGCCAGACGGAAACGAGACCGTCAAGAAACAAGCGGTCCGCTCCAATTTCGTGAAGGACGTCGCCGTCATGGCCGGCCAGGCCAAGCGCAGCACCGACGGTCTGCGCCATCGCTTTGGAGAACAGGAAACCGCCGCGTTTTTCCGTGTCCTTCCATTCCACCACCTTGAGCTTGGCATCGACACCCTTGCCTGCAAGCCAGTCGATTGCTTCGGCCTCGCCGCCGACCGCGTCGATCAATCTGTTGGTGACCGCCTGCCGGCCGGTGAAGATCGACCCGTCTGCGAGCGCCAGCACCTCCGGCTTGGTCATGTTGCGGCGCTCGGCGACGATGCCGACGAACCAGTCGTAGCTGTCGAGGATGAGCTTGCGGACCATGGCGCGCTCATCGTCATTGGTCGGCTTGAAGGGAGAAGGCGATGCCTTCAAGGGCGAGGATTTCACCTCCTCCAGCTTGACGCCGAGCTTGTCCATGAGGCCGCTGACATCCGGGTACTGGATCAGCACGCCGATCGAGCCGACGATCGAGGATTTGCGTGCGACAATATGGTCGGCCGCGGTGGCGATCATATAGCCCGCCGAAGCCGCGAGCGTGCCGACCTCGGCCACCACCGGCTTTTCGGCGGCAAGCTTGCGCACTGCCTCATAGATCGATTCGCCACCGACGGTGGTGCCGCCGGGTGAATCGATCGACAGGATCACAGCCTTGACGCGCGGCGACTGACGGATTGCCTCCAGCCGCTTGATCAGTTCTTCGTCTTCGGTGATGGTACCTTCGATCTTGACCTTGGCGATGTGGTCGACAGCCGCGCCGGTGAAGTCGTCACCATAGATCCATGCCGAGAAGGCGATCAGTCCGGCTGCTGCGACGATAATCGCCGCAACACGCCAGAATGTCAGCTTGCGGCGCAAGCGGCGGCGGTCGATCAGGTCGTCGGCTCTCAATACCATGGTCAGCCTCGTAGTCGGTGGGAGCAGATGCTTTTAAAGCAACCATTCGCGCCCGGCTACCGTTTCCTGACGGCCTTGCGCCAAAGGCCGTTAGGCATTCGCGGCAAGCCTCAACCTGTCACGTTCCACAGGCTCTAACACTGTGCGCCCATATCTGGTATGAGGTACAGGCTGCGCTGGGGCCATTTTCATTGTACAGGGGCGGCTGTCACATTTTTGCGGTTTTCCTCGGCTTGTGCTTGCTTGAGGGCGCCGGCACCCCACCTATAGGGCGGCCTGGCGGGCAGGGGTTTAGAAGAAGCAGTCATGTTAGCGGGACCAATCGAACCGACCAACACCGAGACGGAGTTGGCTCCCAAGGCCGCAGGCCGGGCGCGGGTCGACGCGTTTGACGTTGCGCAGCGTCATTCGCGCCGGGTCCGTGTCCTCAAGCTGGCCGTGCCGCTGGTCGCTGCCGTGATTGCGGTCGCGTTTCCCGTCTATTCCTATCTCATGGCTCCCGCTGCAATCGAGGTGCAGGCCGACGGCGGCGCCTTTGCCGATGGCAAGCTGGTG
The DNA here is from genome assembly GCF_040318575.1 of Mesorhizobium sp. M1088. NCBI lineage: Bacteria > Pseudomonadati > Pseudomonadota > Alphaproteobacteria > Hyphomicrobiales > Phyllobacteriaceae > Mesorhizobium > Mesorhizobium sp. M1088. The sequence goes on from NZ_JAMYMO010000008.1 coordinate 90,502, forward strand.
ATGGCCAACCCCAAGCTCAACGGCTTCACCAAACAGAACCTGCCCTATTCGATGACAGCCCTGCGCGCCATACAGGATGTCAGCAAACAAGGCATCATCGATCTGGAGGGCATCAAGGCCAAGCTGCCGATTGCGACCGACAACACGGCCGCCATCGATGCCACGCACGGCACCTATGATCGCGACGGCAACACGCTCAGCCTGACCAGCGATGTGACCGTGTCGACCACGGATGGTGTGGTGGCAAAATTCAAATCAGTCTATCTCGACATGGGCGAAGGCACTATGAAGACAAGCGAGCCCGTCGATGTCAGCCGCGGCGGGTCGCGGATCAGGGCGGATTCGATGTCGGTCCAGGACAATGGCAAGGTCCTGGTTTTCGAGAACAAGGTGCGCGTCGACATCGATCCCGCCAGTTTGAAGGCGGCAGAGGCAAAGAGCGGAGAGACCAATGCGGTTCAGTAGTTCGGCACGGCGCCTCGCCGCGATTTCGGCGTTGACGCTCGGGTTGCCCTTGGGGCTGACCTTCGGGACGGCGCCGTCGCTGGCGCAATCCAGTGCCACCAGCCAAATGTCCGGCCTCAGGCTGTCGGGCGACAAGCCTATCCAGATCGAAAGCGACAAGCTCGAGGTGCGCCAGGCGGAAAGCGTCGCCGTCTTCACCGGCAACGTCAACGTCGTCCAGGGTCCAACCGTGCTCAAGGCCGGCAAAATGACGGTCTATTACGTCAGGGATGCAGGCGCCGCTAAAGGCGCCCAGCCCGCGGGTGCCGCGGCGATGACCGGATCCGCCAACATCGACCATCTCGAGGTCGACGATAAGGTCTACATCAAATCGGACAATCAGGTTGCCACCGGCGACCGCGGCACCTTCGACATGAAGACCGAAGTGCTGGTGCTTTCGGGCAGCAAGGTCGTGCTCTCGCAAGGCGATAACGTGCTTGTCGGCTGCAAGCTTACCGTGCAGATGAAGAGCGGCCTTGCCCAGGTCGACGCTTGCGGCGGCCGCGTCATGATGTCGATCACGCCGCCGGCGAAGTCTGGAGCAGCGAAACCCTGATGACCGGTATATCGTCGCTGCTGGCGCGTCTTCCAGGGCGCGCCGCCAGCAAACTTGCGGCACCGGCCAGGGTCACCGTCGAAGCGGCAAAGTTCAAGGGAACCTTGATCGCCAAGGGCCTGACCAAAAGCTACAAGGGCCGCAAAGTCGTCAGCGGCGTGACGCTGGGCGTGCGCGCCGGCGAGGCGGTTGGGCTGCTCGGCCCCAACGGCGCCGGCAAGACGACCTGTTTCTACATGGTAACCGGCCTGGTGCCGGTCGATGAAGGCACGATCGAAATCGACGGTTTCGACGTCACGTCGATGCCGATGTATCGCCGCGCCCGTCTCGGCATCGGCTATCTGCCGCAGGAAGCGTCGATTTTTCGCGGCCTGAATGTCGAGCAAAACATCCGGGCCGTGCTCGAGGTCGTCGAAAAGAGCCGCAAGGAGCGTGAGCGCCTGCTCGACGAATTGCTCGAGGAATTTCACATCAGCCATCTGCGCAAGGCTCCGTCGCTGTCGCTCTCCGGCGGTGAGCGGCGACGCCTCGAAATTGCCCGCGCCTTGGCAACCCGCCCCGCCTACATGCTGCTCGACGAACCTTTCGCCGGCATCGATCCGATCGCCGTCGCCGACATCCAGCAACTCGTGCGCCACTTGACGGCACGTGGCATCGGCGTTCTGATCACCGACCACAATGTCCGCGAGACACTTGGCCTGATCGACCGCGCCTACATCATCCATGCCGGCCAGGTGCTGACCCATGGTCGAGCCGACGAAGTGGTCGCAAATGCCGATGTGCGGCGGCTTTATCTCGGCGAGGGATTTACGCTCTAAGTGCGAAATTCCGGCTCGAGCGGGATTTCCGGCGTAGTCCAGCAGCTTTTTCTTCAATTTTCTGCCTGAAAACGTGCCGGCAGGCGAGTTTTGCCGCTCCTCGCCTTGACAAGCAAAAGCCGGGCCAGTTTCTATGCTGGCCTGGAAAATTCCTTCCAGCAGTGCGGGTGCGTAGACGGAGCGTTTGAAACCGAACCATGGCGTTGGCGGCAAAACTACAGCTACGACAGTCGCAGTCGCTGGTGATGACGCCGCAGCTGATGCAGTCGATCCGCCTGCTGCAGTTCACCCATCTCGAGTTGGAACGCTTCATCGACGACGAGATCGAACGCAATCCCCTGCTGGAACGCGCCGAACCGCAGGAGGACGCCGCCAGCGACCAGGCGCAGAAGGGCGACGCCGCATCGGAACCGGCTGCCGACGGCGACTGGTTCGAGGCGGAAACGGCGTGGAGCGCCGAGGCGATCTCGGAAAAGCTCGATACATCGCTGGAAAACCTGTTTCCCGATGATCCTGGTACGAGCGAGCGGCTCGGGCCCGACCTGACGGCACAATGGAAATCGGCGTCCGGCAACGGTTCCACCTCTTCCTCCGACGGCTTCGACGTCGCGGATATGGCGGCGGCGGCCATCACGCTGCGCGACCATGTCGGCGAGCAGGTGGCGCTCGCCTTTGCCGATCCGGCGGCGCGCCTGATCGCCGGCGAGCTTGCCGACGGCCTCGACGAGGCCGGCTACATGCGTGCCGACATGGCCGAGATCGCCGCCCGCCTCGGCACGGACGCCACGGCGGTGGCAAGGGTCCTGGCGGTCTGCCAGACATTCGAGCCCGCCGGCATATTCGCCCGCGACCTCGCCGAATGCCTGTTGCTGCAGCTGGCCGTGCGCGACCGGCTCGATCCGGCGATGAAGGCGCTGATCGCCAATCTCGAACTCCTGGCACGGCGCGATTTCCAGACGCTGAAGCGGATTTGCGGCGTCGACGAGGAGGATCTGCTCGACATGCTGGCCGAGATCCGGGCGCTCGACCCGCGGCCGGGAATGGCGTTTTCGCGCGGTGCCAGCGATGCGATCGTGGCCGACGTCGAGGTGCGCGCAGCCAATGACGGCAGCTGGACGGTCGAGCTCAATGCCGAGACGCTGCCGCGCGTGCTGGTCGATCACATCTATTTCGCCCAGGTCACGCCACATGCGAAAAACCAGGCGGAAAAGGATTTCCTCGCCGAATGCCTGCAGAACGCCAACTGGCTCACGCGCAGCCTCGACCAGCGGGCGAAGACCATTCTCAAGGTGGCCTCCGAGATCGTGCGCCAGCAGGACGCTTTTCTCGTCCACGGCGTGCGGCACCTGAAGCCGCTCAACCTGCGCACGGTGGCGGACGCCATCGGCATGCACGAATCAACGGTCAGCCGGGTCACGGCAAACAAATACATGCTGACGCCGCGCGGTGTGTTCGAGCTGCGCTATTTCTTCACCGCCTCGATCGCTTCGTCAGGTGGCGGCGATGCGCATTCGTCGGAAGCGGTGCGCGACCGCATAAAGCAGCTGATCGACGAGGAGAAAGCCATCGATGTGCTTTCCGACGATGCGATCGTGGACATGCTGCGGGAATGCGGCGTCGACATCGCCAGGCGCACGGTGGCCAAATACCGGGAAGGCATGAACATACCCTCTTCGGTGCAGCGGCGGCGCGAAAAACGCGCTTTGGCCAGCGCCGGCCGTTGATCTCCGGCGGAATTTCCACAGCTTTCGCCCTTCATTGACAAGCGGCGACGAAGTGGCTAGAAGCCCGCCCGCATGGGACGGGCTGGCGAGTGAATTTGAGTTCGCCGATGCCCGCACGAGAGATGGTCCGTCACGATGTAGGCCACGGGACGGCCAAGAAGGCGGCTTGTGATCAACCGGAAAGTTCGGATCTAAAATCGGCGCAAGTGACGCCGCAAAAGCTTGTGCGCGCGGACCACGAGTATAAACTCGGGACAGTTTGAAGCCTGAGCAAGGAAGGTCAGTTTTCAGATGACACTGCGCATATCGGGAAAACACATGGATATCGGCGATGCGTTCCGTACGCGCATCAACGACCGTGTCGGGGAAGTGATCGGGAAATATTTCGATCGGGGCTTTTCAGGGCAAATCGTCGTCGTCAAATCGGGGTCGCGCTACACGGCCGATTGCATGATCCGGCTGGACTCCGGTGCTTCGCTGCAGGCGACCGGCGATGCCCAGGATCCAACGCTTGCCTTCGATACTGCGGCGGACCGTCTGGAAACACGCCTCAGGCGCTACAAGCGCCGGCTGAAGTCGCACAATTCAGGCAATAGCAACGGCGAGGTCACCGACGTCGCCTATACGGTGATGGCGCCGCTTGCCGACGACGAGGAGGACATACCGGAGAATTTCGCGCCGGCCATCGTCGCCGAATCGACTATGACGCTGCGGACCATGTCGGTGGCGTCAGCAGTGATCGAACTCGACACCAAGGACAGCCCGGTCCTGGTCTTCCGCAATGCCGGAAACGACCATCTCAACATCGTCTATCGCCGGCCGGACGGGAATATTGGCTGGATCGACCCGTCCACGGCCAAGGTCGCGCAGGGGTAAAAACCAGCCGCACGCGAGCGTGGGGACTGGCGACGGCAGGCGAACAAGGGATTTCAAGCATGGATCTGAGCGATCTCGTCAGCGTTCCGGCAATCATGCCGGCGTTGAAGGCGAACTCCAAAAAGCAGCTGCTGCAATTGCTGTCCGAAAGGGCGGCGGCGATTTCCGGCATTCCGGAGCGAGAGGTGTTCGACACCATCCTGCAGCGCGAGCGGCTCGGCTCCACCGGCGTCGGCAACGGCATCGCCATTCCGCACGGCAAGCTGGCCGGGGTGAAGCGGATCGCCGGCGTTTTTGCCCGGCTGGAGACACCGGTGGACTTCGAGGCCCTCGATGATCAGCCGGTCGACCTGGTGTTTCTGCTTTTGGCTCCCGAAGGCGCCGGCGCCGACCACCTCAAGGCGCTGTCGCGCATTGCGCGGGTGCTGCGCGACGCCGACACGGTTGCCAAGATCAGGGGCACGCGCGACGCCGTAGCCATCCACGCGCTGCTGTCGGACACACAGGCCTCGCACGCCGCCTGAGGTTTTGATTAAATCCGTTGAAGTGCCGCCGTGAGCGGCCCTGTCCGTTTCCAACCAGATCTCTGCGCCGTATTTGTCAGTGGATAACGACGTTAGTGGATAGCGACCGGGGTCAGATCGTTTTCCAGCGCGCCAGCCAGTGCCCGGTCGCGAGCGTCCGAAAGCAGGATCGGCTGGCCATTGGCGGCAAACAGGGCCCACAGTTCCAGCCCGGGCGCGATTTCGCCGAGGCCCGGGAAACGGCCGCGCAGATCGTCGCTCGACACTTTCCTGAGATAGGCGACAGAACCTTCGCCGAGATGGGCGAATTCGCCGCTGGTCATGATGATATTTTCGTTAGTTCTGGTCATTTCAAGCCTCCTTGCCGCGAGATGCCGCTCAAGGCCATCCCGCATGAGAGCTATCGGCAAAAATCAGTCTTTCACCGATATGTTTATTTTTCGTACCAGCCGTTCGGATTCCGGCCGATCGAGATCGATCGACAGAAGGCCGTTCTTCAATTCCGCCGCAATCACCCGCATGCCGTCGGCCAGCACGAAACAGCGCTGAAACTGGCGCGCGGCGATGCCGCGGTGGAGGAATTCGCGCTCGGTGTCGTCGTTCTGACGGCCGCGCACGACCAACTGGTTCTCCTCCGTTGTGACATCGAGATCGCTTTCCGCGAAACCGGCGACGGCGAGCGTGATACGCAGCCTTTCGGTTTTACCGTCGGCACCGCTGAGGCGCTCGATGTTGTAGGGAGGATAGCTGTCACCGGACTTTGCCAACCGCTCCAGCGTCTTTTCCATGGAATCGAAACCGAGGAGAAGCGGGCTGGAAAAAGGCGTCATTCGGCTCATGTTACAGTGTCCTCTCAAGAGCGACATAAAGTGGAAAAACCCGGATGGCATTTTTCCCAATGGTCTTGATATGGTCCGCCGCCCGGCAGACTTCAAGCCGTCACACGTCCCGCCCAAAAAGACTTGCCAAAACAAGGAATTGAAATGCCCCAATCCCGCAGGATCATCATCGACACTGACCCCGGCCAGGACGATGCCGTCGCCATATTGCTGGCGCTGGGCAGCGCCGAGCTGGAGATCGTCGGCATCACCGCGGTGGCCGGCAACGTGCCGCTGAAACTTACCGAAAAAAACGCCCGCAAGATCTGCGAGCTGGCCGGCCGGCCGGACGTCAAGGTCTATGCAGGCGCCATCCGGCCGCTGGCGCGCGAACTCGTCACCGCCGAGGAAGTGCATGGCAAGACCGGCCTCAACGGGCCGCAACTGCCCGAACCAAAGATGAAACTGCAGGACGAGTATGCGGTTGATTTCATCGTTGAGACGCTGATGAACGAGGAGAGCGGCACGATCACGCTGTGCGCGCTCGGGCCGCTCACCAACGTTGCGCTGGCGCTGATCCGCGAGCCGAAAATCGCGCCGCGCATCAAGGAAATCGTGCTGATGGGCGGCGGCTTCTTCGAGGGCGGCAACGTCACGCCGACCGCCGAGTTCAACATCTATGTCGATCCGCATGCTGCCGATGTCGTGTTCAAATCCGGCATTCCGATCGTGATGATGCCGCTCGACGTCACCCACAAGGCGCTGACCACCGCCAAGCGTACGAAGGCCTTCCGCAAGCTCGGCACCAGGGTCGGCACGGCCACCGCGGACATGCTGGAATTCTTCGAACGTTTCGACGAGGAGAAATACGGTACCGACGGCGGCCCGCTGCACGATCCTTGCGTGATCGCGTATCTGCTGAAGCCGAAGCTGTTCAAGGGGCGCAACTGCAATGTCAGCGTGGAAACCGCCTCGGAGCTCACCATGGGCATGACGGTGATCGACTGGTGGGGGGTGACCAAGCGGCCGAAGAACGCCATGGTGATGCGCGACATCGACCATGATGCGTTTTTCGCGCTGTTGCTGGAAAGGCTGGGGCGGCTTTAGGGCCGTCTTTCATTCCCGAAGCAGACGATACGTTTCGGTGTCGTTCATGCGATGCTGTCGCTCGATCAAAACTTGCGAGCCGATGGCGCGCGGCGCGCGCGGGTCGCCATACACGAACACCAGGAGGTTACTTTCTTCGAGACGGATTCCATAGAGATAGCGGAATCCGTCACCGACCGCCCCTTCAGCATTGAGGACGTTAACCACCGTGCCTGTCACGCGCTCCACATCGACGACGGGGCTGCTCCGCCTTGCAATCAGTGCACCGATTGCCAAAATGCAGACGCCCACCACAAGGCTGGTGATAATGACGCCCCGGAGGTTTTCCCGCAGTATCAACAAGGTGAAGGCCAGCCGGGCTCTTGCCATGGTTCAATTTGCAAACCGGTAAAAGACGAAGCCATTGTCGCGCGTGACGCGCTCGATGCCTACGCGCGAGCCGATCAGATGCGGGAGGTCGTCGTAAACGAGGACCGTCGAACCGTTCTCAAGGACCAGCAGATATTGGATATTGCGCCCTTTACCCTGTCCACTTTCGATCGTTGCATCGACCGGGTCGACCGATCGGATCGGACTTGCGTCATTCGCCCACTTGTTCAGAGCCGACGGAACCATCGCCGCGAACAAAGCGATGAACAGGATCACGCCAAACGCGTTCCTTTTCAAATCCGCGTAAGTCCACGGCATAGACATGAATCCCCAACTGTCGATCCATGTGGTGGCCTGATGGCCGACTTTCAATCGGCCTTCCTATTCCAGGATGTTGCTGTTGGCGTCGCCGGGCTCGCGGCCGTTACTTCGCCTTGGAAAAGGCCAGCCACAGGCCGCCGCCGACCAGGAAGCTGCCGCTGATGCTCGACAAGAGCTTGATGCGGCCGGCCGACAGCAGGCGTCCGGCGCGGCCGGCGGCCAGCGCGTAGGTCGAATCCGAGACTGCGGCGAAGATCATCGCGGTGAGACCCATGACGCCGATCTGTAATGCGTAATTGCCTTCGGGAGCGATGAACTGCGGAAAGAAGGCGCCGAAGAACACTAGCGTCTTTGGATTGCTGATCGCCACCAGCAGGCCTTGCAGGAAGAAGCCGCCACGCGGCCTTTTTGCCGTTCCGTCGGCGTTCAGCTTGCCTTTCGAGCGGAACATCTGCACGCCCATCCAGATCAGGTAGGCGGCGCCGATCAGCCGGACCCACTCGAACCAGTGGCCCATGCCGGCGATCAGCGAAGTCAATCCGATGCCGACGATGGCGATCATGATGGCCAGCCCGGCCTGGGTGCCGGCGACATTGGCGAACCCGGCGCGCGAGCCGTGGCGGATGCTGTTGGCAATGATCAGCGTCACCGTCGGCCCCGGCACCAGGATGATGACGATGCAGGCGACGACATAGGTGGCGTAGAGTTCCAACGACATTTTTTCCCTCCACAGATGCCGCTCGTGCGGCGCGCTGTCGCGATCAATGCATGGCGATGAGTTGCGTGCAAGCCGGCGAGGCGCCGACAATGCGGAGTTGATTTCAGCAGGCGCCGGCCTGCCATGGCAGCGTTGTCTCATAGGCGGCAGCCGCCCTCAGCACGGAGAGGTCACCGCGCGGCCGCCCGATCAATTGCATGCCCATTGGCCTGCCCCTGGCGTCGAAGCCCGCCGGCACATTGATCGCCGGGCAGCCGCCCAGCGTGGCGAACGCTGAAACCTGCATCCAGCGATGATAGCTGTCCATGGCACGCCCGGCCACTTGCCTTGGCCAGTGGGTGACGACATCGAAGGGAAAGACCTGTGCGGCTGGCAGCGCAATCAGGTCGAAACGCTCGAAGAGCGATAGCAGCATTCGGTGCCAGGACGAGCGCCTCACCGTGGCGGCGTGGATCTGCGGCGCGGTGAGGCGCAGTGCATGTTCCACCTCCCACACGGCCTCCGGCTTCAGCAGGCTGCGTTTCGAGGGATCGTCGTAATGCGCCTTGAGCGCACAACCGCTGCTCGCCTGGCGAAGCGTTACAAAGGCTTGCCACAGCGCTTCGAAGTCGAATTTCGGCATCAGCGGCTCGGCCTCGAAGGATACATCCGCGAACCGGCCGAGTGCTGCCTCGCAAAGCTGTAGAATGCCTGCTTCAACCGGCAGATGGCCGTCGAGATCGCCGAGCCAGGCGATGCGCCCGCCGGCCGCCGGTGCGTCCAGCCCTTCGAGGAACGAGCCTGGCTTATCATGCGACAGCGGCGCGCGAGGATGATAGCCGGCCTGAACGTCGAGCAGCAACGCCATGTCACGCACGTTACGCCCCATCGGCCCTTCGACGCCCATTTGCGCAAGAAACACATCAAGGTCTGGGCCGGCCGGCACCAATCCCTGCGATGGACGGAAGCCATAGACATTGTTGTAGGCAGCGGGATTGCGCAGGGAACCGCCAAAATCGCTGCCATCGGCAACGGGAACCATGTCGAGCGCCAGCGCGACCGCCGCACCGCCGCTCGAGCCGCCGGCGGTCAGCGCCGGGTCAAATGCGTTGAGCGTCTGTCCGAACACGGTGTTGTAGGTGTTGGAGCCGAGCCCGAATTCGGGAACATTGGTCTTGCCGATGATGATCGCGCCGGCCTTGCGGACGCGCTCGACGAAGAAGTCGTCTTCCTCAGGCACAAAATCGGCGAAGATCGGCGAGCCGAAGGCGGTTCTCAGGCCTTTTGTCAGCGCAAGATCCTTGATCGCGATCGGCAGGCCGAACAGCGATCCGGTATCTCCACCTCGCGCCAGATGAGCGTCAGCGCTGTCGGCCTCGCGCAGGATGTCGGCACGCTCACGCAATGAAACGATAGCGTTGACCAGCGGGTTCACCGCCTCGATCCTGTCGAGGAATGCCGCGACCACTTCGCGCACCGAAAGCTGCCGGCGCCTGATCTTCCCGGCAAGCGCCACGGCAGACAGGCGGCAGATGTCGCCGGCGGGCGGCACCGCGTGCTTCGTCGTCGGGCGCATGGCTGTCATCCCGCTTTAGCCTGCAGATTTCTGCAGGGCGGCATCGACGTCCCTGGCCAGCGGGATGGCCGGCTGTGCACCGGCTTTCAGGCAGGCCAGCGAACCGGCTGCGGCAGCGCGGGCTAGCGCCTGGTCGAGCGGCAGGCCGGCTGCCAGCCCGGCTGCAAAATAGCCGCAGAACGTGTCGCCGGCACCGACCGTGTCGAGCGGGGTGATCTTCAGCGCCGGAACCATCAGGAGATCGTCCGGCGTTGCCGCCAGAACGCCGTCCGAGCCAAGCGTGACGACGATGGTGCGGCCGGTTCTCGCGGCATAGTCGCGCATCCGTGCCGGGCGGTCGCGGCCATTCAACGACAGCGCCTCGCCATAGAGGTCGAACTCGGTTTCGTTGGCGACGAGATAGTCGGCCTTGCCGAGGAAGCCGGACGCGTCGCCATGGAAAGGTGCGGTGTTGAGCACGGTGATCGCGGCGGCCGTGCTTGCCGCGTCGAGTGCTGCCTCGACGGTCTGCAGCGGGATCTCCAGTTGCAGCAGCACGACGTCGCCGTTTTTTACGAAAGCCTTGGAAAGGTCACCCGGCACGACCGAATCATTGGCGCCCGGCACAACGGCGATCACGTTCTCGCCGTCGGCGCCGACCATGATCAACGCGGTACCGGTCGAGGCAAAGGTCTCGCCGACGCCGGACAGGTCGATCTTGCCGTCGCGCAGCAGCGCCAGAGCGTCGCTGGCGAAGCTGTCCTTGCCGACCGCGCCGACCATGCGCACCTTGGCGCCGGCGCGGGCGGCGGCCAGCGCCTGGTTGGCGCCCTTGCCGCCGGGGGCAGTAGCGAAACCGGAGCCGCGCACGGTCTCGCCGGGACCGGGCAAGCGGTCGACACTGGCGATGAGATCGAGATTGATGGAGCCGATGACGACGATCAAGTAGTGCCTCCCGCTAGCGCATACCACTCTAATTGCGCGGGAAGCTACTCCGTAAGATCGCTGCTTGTCACCCTAGCGGTCCTTGCATCGCTCCAATCGTTCCATTCGTTGGCTATTCAAGAAGAGACCTGTCCCGCCTCCCAGCCGAGGATGGCGCGTTTGCGGGTCAGACCCCAATGGTAGCCGGTGAGTGCGCCGGACTTGCCGAGAGCCCGGTGGCACGGCACGACGAAGGACATCGGATTGGCACCGACCGCGGCACCGACAGCCCGGCTGGCACTCGGTGCGCCGATGCGCGCGGCGATCGAGGAATAGGTGCAGGCCTGGCCCATCGGAATGCGCAGCAAGGCCTCCCAGACACGGACCTGGAAGTCTGTGCCGATCATGACAACGCGCAGCGGCTGGTCGGCGCGCCACAGCGACGGATCGAAGATGCGCGCGGCATAGGGTGCCGTCGCCGCCATGTCCTCGACATAGGTCGCATTCGGCCAGCGGCTGGACATGTCGGCAAAGGCCGCACGCTCGCCGCCGGGGTCGTTGAAGGCGAGGCCGGCAAGGCCGCGGTCCGTCACCATGATCAGCGCGATGCCGAAAGGCGAGATATGATAGCCGTAGCGGATGGTGAGCCCTGCGCCGCGGGTCTTGTAATCGCCCGGCGACATCGCTTCGTGGGTGACGAACAGATCGTGCAGCCGGCCTGGGCCGGACATGCCGAGTTCGAACGAGGTTTCAAGCAGCGGCATGCCGGCATCGAGCAGCTTGCGCGCATGATCGAGGGTGACGGCCTGCAGAAAAGCCTTGGGCGACAGGCCGGCCCAGCGGGTGAACAGCTTCTGCAGCCCGGTCGGCGTCTCGCCGACCTCCTCGGCCAGCACTTCCAACGAAGGCTGGTCGCGATAGTCGAGGCTGATCTTTTCGATGGCACGACGGACGATTTCGTAGTCTCCACCTTCAGGCGTGATGTCTTTCTGAAGGATTGCTGTCGTTTTGAGAGGCATTTGGGCGTTCATGGCAGTATCTCCTTGAGTGCGAATATCGTCCTTCGCGGCGCCGATCACCACCCGAAACTTGCTTTCCCGCGGCATGTACCCAGATAGAGCTGGGCTTTGAATGGGGAGGACGGTCGTGGCTGGTGAAAAAGTAAACCTGACCGGGGCAAAGGAGACTTTGCTTTTGACACTTTACGGCAAGGCGCTGGAGAGCCGGCTGCCCAATTCGCTGCTCAGGGACTACTTTGCCGACGAGGCGGTGCGCAACATCGACTATGATTTCTCACGGCTCAAGGTCGACAACAATCTCGGCGTCGGTCTAGCAATCAGGGCAAAGACGCTGGACGTCTGCGTTCAGGACTTTCTCGCCCGAAATCCTGACGCCATCGTACTGCATCTCGGGTGTGGGCTCGATACGCGCGTATTCCGTATCGATCCGCCAGCCGGCGTGGACTGGTTCGACGTCGACTATCCCGAAGTCATCGACCTCAGGCGCAAGCTCTATCCCGTGCGGGATCACTACCACCTGATCGCTTCGTCGGTCACCGAACCGCGATGGCTGAACGAAGTACCTCGGGATCGCCCGGCCATAGTCGTGGCGGAAGGCCTGACTCCCTACCTGGGCGCCGAAGAGGGGCAGCAACTGTTTTCTCGTTTGGTGGGACATCTTTCGAGCGGCGAACTGGTTTTCGATGCCTATAGTCGCCTGGGCCTGAAGATCATTCGCCTCAATTTCTCCTTCCGCGCCACCGGTGCCGAGGTCCATTGGAGCATCGAGAACCCGCATGAGTTGGAGCGAGCCGTTCCGAAGCTGCGGTTCGTCGAGGACATCCCTGCCTATAAGCCGGAACATGCCGCTCGCATGCGCTGGTTCGCGAAACTGTTTGTTCGCCTTTGGAAATACATTCCAGCATTGCGCAAGATCGGCAGGCTGTTGCGCTATCGGTTCTGAAACGCTGGCTCAGCGCGCCTTGGCGGCTGCCAGAGCGCGCGAAAATGCGGTGGCAAAACTCTCGCGGTCGGCGGGGTTGAGAAAGCCGCCGATCGAGACGGTTTTTCCTTGCGCCTCGACCGCCATTCTGGTGATGCCGATCTCGGCGTGGCGGGCGATCGAAAAGCGCGCCCAGAACGGATTGAAGCGGTGTGCTTCCGATTTGCCTGACGGGGCAGTCTTGCGGATGTCGAGGCTGGTGCGCGACACCGATACCTCCTCGCGAGCCCGGGCGGCACGATAATTGGCGCGGAAGGCGATGTAGACGGCGATCACGTCGAGGCCGAAGAAGCCGAACACCGGCCAGGCGCCGCGCGACAGAAAAAAAGCTCCGGTCACCAGCCAGCCGAACAGCAGGGCGCCCATCAGTATGGCAAAGCCGGTCTTGCCCAGCGACCGGTGCGGTGTCAGCAGCGCCTGGAAAAATGGCTCGTCGGCCTGAAATGAGGCGTTTGTGTCGCTCATTGGGGAATATTATAGGAAGGCAATGACAAGCCCCAAGCCCAAAAACTCTTCTGCGCTAAAAAAAGACCTGTTGCCCGGCCGCCGCGACGGCTCGAACGCCAAGCGGCGTCCGCGGCCCGCAAGATCGCGGGCGCTTTACAGCGCGGCCGAGGTGCATGAGATTTTCCGGCGCTTTTCCGTTCAGCGGCCGGAACCGAGGGGCGAGCTCGAACATATCAACGCCTTCACGCTGTTGGTGGCGGTGGTGCTTTCGGCTCAGGCGACGGACGCCGGCGTCAACAAGGCGACGCGGGCGCTGTTCAAAATTGCCGACACGCCGCAAAAGATGCTGGCGCTGGGCGAGGCCAAGCTCGGCGACCATATCCGCACCATCGGGCTATGGCGCAACAAGGCCAAGAACGTCATCGCGCTGTCGGAGGCGCTGATCCGCGACCATGGCGGCGAGGTGCCTGAGGATCGCGATCAACTGGTCGAGCTGCCGGGTGTCGGCCGCAAGACCGCCAACGTCGTGCTCAATGTGGCATTCTGCCAGCATACGATGGCGGTCGACACGCACATCTTCCGCATCGGTAACAGGCTCGGCCTGGCGCCGGGCAAGACGCCGGAACAGGTCGAGCAAGGTTTCCTGAAGATCATTCCGGATGAATATATGCGGCACGCGCATCATTGGCTGATCCTGCACGGCCGCTATGTCTGCAAGGCGCGCAAGCCGGATTGCCCGGCCTGCGTCATCGCCGATATCTGCAAGGCCAAGGAAAAGACGACCAGCGTGCCTGCACCGCTGGTGGAGATCGCGCCGCTCGGGCCAGGAGAAGCGGCTACTGAGTCAGTGCCCGGCAAGCGACTGTGAAGTTCCTCGCATGTGGCGCCGTCCACGTTCAGGAACTCTCTTCGACAAACACCTCCTCGCGCTTCTTCTTGACCGCGGGGAGAAACACGATGACGAGCACGGCAAGCGCGATGAGGAGCAGGCTGGCGCTGATCGGCCGCGTCACGAAGGTGCTCGGATCGCCGCGCGAGAGGATCATGGCGCGGCGCAGGTTTTCCTCGAGCAGCGGGCCGAGCACGAAGCCGAGCAGCAGCGGCGCAGGTTCGCAGCGCAGCTTGGTCAGGAGGTAGCCAAGCAAGCCGAAGAAGGCGACGGCATAGAGGTCGTAGACGTTGGTGTTGACGCTGTAAACGCCGATCGAGCAGAACGCCATGATGATCGGGAAGAGCACGTAGTAGGGGATGGTAAGAAGTTTCACCCAAAGCCCGATCAGCGGCAGGTTCAAGATGATCAGCATCAGATTGCCGATCCACATCGAGGTGATGATACCCCAAAACAGCGCAGGCTGTTCGATGGCGACATTGGGGCCGGGCACGATGCCCTGGATGATCATAGCGCCGATCATCAGCGCCATTACCGGGTTGGCCGGAATGCCGAGCGTCAGCATCGGGATGAAGGAGGTTTGGGCGCCGGCATTGTTGGCCGATTCCGGTCCGGCGACGCCTTCGATGGCGCCCTTGCCGAATTCCCCGGGATTTTTCGAGACACGTTTTTCGACGGTGTAGGAGGCAAAGGCGGCAAGGATCGCGCCGCCTCCCGGCAGGATGCCGAGCGCCGAACCGATGATCGTTCCGCGCACGATGGGAGCCGCCATGCGCCGAAAATCTTCGCGGGTCGGCATAAGGCCGGAGATCTTTCGGATCAGCACGGAACGCTCATGCTCGTTTTCGAGGTTGCGCAGTATCTCGGCGACGCCGAAGACACCGACCGCCACTGCGACGAAATTCAGCCCGTCGGCATATTCGCGGATGCCGAGCGTGAAACGGGGTGTACCGGTGTAGATATCGGTGCCGACAAGGCCGAGCAGCAGGCCGAGCACGACCATGGCCAGCGCCTTGACGATCGAGCCGTGGGCGAGCGCGACGGACGAGACCAGACCGACAATCATCAGCGAAAAATACTCGGCAGCACCGAATTTCAACGCTATCGCCGTCAGCGGCGGGGCAAAGATGGCGACGAGGAAGGTCGACACCGTGCCGGCAAAGAACGAGCCTATCGCCGCGGTCGCCAGTGCCGCCCCGGCGCGGCCTTTCCTGGCCATCTGGTAGCCGTCGATGGCGGTGACGGCCGACGAGGATTCGCCGGGCATGTTGATGAGAATAGCGGTAGTCGAGCCGCCATACTGCGCGCCGTAATAGATGCCGGCGAGCATGATCAGGGAGGAAACCGGATCGCCGATCTGGAAGGTGATCGGCAACAGCATGGCAATGGTTGCGGTGGCGCCGATACCGGGCAGGACACCAATCAGCGTGCCGAGAAGGACACCGATCAGGCAGAAACCGAGGTTTGCCAAAGATGTGGCCGTCGAAAAGCCGAGTGCGAGATTGTTGAGGAGTTCCATTTCATCTCCTCACAACGACAGTGGCAACCACGGGCCGAAACGCCGGAACGGCAGGCCGAGTGCGTAGCTGAAGATGGCGAACGCGAACAGCGTCAGGCCGGCCGACAGCACGAGCGCGGTCAGCGGCTTCATGCGGCCGCTGGCAAACGATGCGATCAGCGCCGCCAGGAAGATCGATGGGATGAAGCCGAGGCCGCGCACCGTCAGGCCGAAGAAGATCGGAGCAGGCAGGATGAACAGCATGCCGCGCCACGCAATGTAACCGATCGGCTCACTCTCGAAGCGCACTGCCTCGACTAGGATGACGGCGCCGAGCAGAATGAGCACGATCGCCAGAACCAGGGGGAAATAGCCCGGCCCCATGCGAAAGGCGGTGCCGATTTCGAGGCCCAGCGACTGCAGCGCGAAAAAGACGCCAATAAAGATCAACAGCGCGGCGCATATGCCGTTGGCTCTGTCGATTGCGAAAGGTTTCATGACGTCCTCCCGGCCCGCCTCACGGGCGTGCCGATGCCGGTGTAAAAACGGGGCGCCGGCGGCGCCCCGTTAAAAACCTTTAGTCGGCGTACTGGCCGGCCGCTTCGATGATCGGCTTCCAGCGCGCAATCTCACTTTCCAGCTTGGCCTTGAGCGCGGCCGGCGTGGCATCGGCCTCGGGCGACGGCTTGGTGCCGAGTTCGGCAAATCGGGCGACGACGTTCTGGTCCTTCAGCGCCACCTGCAGAGATTTCGACAGGCGTTCGGTGATCTCGGCCGGCGTGCCCTTGGGTGCATAGATGCCGTGCCAGATGCCGACCTGCACCTGGGGAAGACCGGCCTCTATCGTCGTCGGCACGTCCGGCAGCACGTCTAGCCGTTGCGGCGAGGTTACGGCATAAGCCTTGATCGTGCCGCCCTGGATCTGCTTGGTGGTATTGGTCGTCTGGTCGCACATGATGTCGACCTGGCCGCCGAGAAGATCGGTCATGGCCGGGCCGGTGCCCTTATATGGTACGGTGACCAGCGGCGTGCCGATGGCGCTCATAAACAGCATGCCGCACAGATGCGAGGCGGCACCGATCCCGGCATTGGCAACGGTGATGCTGTCCTTGTTAGCCTTGGCGTAGTCGACCAGCCCCTTCAGATCGGTCGGCTCGAGGTCCTTGCGGCCGACGATGGTCATCGGCACCTCGGTGACGAGGCCGACATATTCGAATGCGTTCAGCGTGTCGTAGGCGAGCTTTCTGTAGAGCGTAGCACTTGTCGCCATGCCGATGTGATGGAGGAGCAGCGTGTAGCCGTCAGGCTCGGCATTTGCGACGCGGCCCGCGCCCAGTGTGCCGCCGGCGCCGCCGACATTCTCGACGATGACCTGCTGGCCGAGGTCCTTCGACATGGCTTCCGCGACAAGACGCGTGACGGTGTCAGTCGGGCCGCCGGCCGAAAACGGCACGACAATGCTGATCGTGCGTTCGGGGTAGGTCTGCGCGCCAGCGGCCGGTGGGTAAAGCATGGCGGCCGCAACGGCAGCCAGCGCGGCGACGAATTTTCTCATCGTGATTCCTCCCAGGATACGAATTACCAACCGCTGCGCGGAGTTCCTCTCAAAACCGAATGTAGATGGAGCAATAACTAGCGCAACCCGACAAATGACAATCAGCCTCGAACGGCAAACTGCACGTTTGTCCGCGCAAATGAGTGGAAAGGTTGGGCCGCGCGATGCCCTTCCTCCGACCTATCTTAATAACCGTAGCCGCGCGCCATCGCCGCCGCGAACACCGGGATCAAGAGGAAGATGAAGGCCTCGGTGCGGACATAGCTGCGAACGGACGCTAGCTCCGCCGCAGGCACCTGGAAGCCGGGACTGGCGCTCGCCTGCCTATTCCAGGACAGGAATCGGACGGTCGGGATAATCGACAACAGGCCGACAATTGCGAAGGCGGCCATCTTTGCCCAGAACATCCAGTTGTAGACGTAGAATTCCCAGCCCTTGAGACCATAGATGACGCGGCCGATGCCTGCGACGATGATCAGCATGGCGATGATGCCGTAGTGGCGATCGATGCCGACAAGCCGCTTCAGCGTCGCGGCGGACAAGTCGCTGCGGATCAGGACGAACTCGGCGCCGATGATGCCTGCCAGCGAAAACACCAGCAGATGATGGAAGATGGCAAGCACAAGGTCGGTCGTGTCCATGCTGTTTTCCCTCTGTCGGACGGCAGCGCCGAAACCCAACGCGCCTGAACCAGTACTGGAGAAAAACTAACACCGCCTGGCAGGATTCACATCAGCCTGGAAGATGATCTACACAGCCTTGGCTCTTGTTTTTCGCAACGGATTTGGATTTCCCGTCTCGGGCGTGTCGCTGTCCCCACTTTTGGAAGACCTGCACGGGCAACAACCGAGACATGACCATGGCCAGTCCGCATACAATTGTCGCCCCAGTAATTGAGACCTCGCGCACGGTCCTGCGGCCGCACCGGCTTGACGATTTCGACGCCTATGTCGCGATGTGGGCCGATCCCGCCGTCACCCGCTTTATCGGCGGCAAGCCGCGCACGCGGGAGGAAAGCTGGATGCGCTTCCTGCGCCACGCCGGCCTGTGGTCGCTTCTGGGCTACGGCTTCTGGGCGATCGAGGAAAAAGCGACTGGCCGCTTCATCGGCGAGGCCGGCTTTCATGATCTGAAACGCGACATGACGCCGTCGATCGAGGGCATTCCGGAGGCCGGCTGGGCTCTGGTTTTGGGCGCGCATGGCCACGGGTTGGCCAGCGAAGTCGTCGCACGGGTGCTTGCCTGGGGCGACGAGACGTTCGGCGCCGCGAAGACCGTCTGCATCATCGATCCGGAAAACACCGGATCGCTGAACGTCGCGGCAAAATGTGGTTATGGCGAAGTGCTGCGAACCGTCTACCAAGGCAAGCCGACCATCCTGCTGGAGCGGCAACCCTGACGGATGTTGTTTGGCACTGCCTGCCACGTCGTCTTCGGGCGTCCGGTTCGCCAGCCTGAAAATCGCGCAGGCCGATTGTGCCGCATGCGGCGTGTTCTGTCTTTGACAGGAAGACGCAAACTCTGCATGAATTTTATCGAGCGGGTCTGAAGGCAGGCCACGTTTCTGGCAGGCACCGGAGGAGGTGTCGCGATTTGGAGGAATCCCATGCTGAACAGACGCCGATTCTTGATGAGCACCGCGGCAGCGGGTGCTGCCGGACTCGCGGCATCGCATTTTATCCCCGCCTTCGCGCAGGACGCGCCGCAGCTGCAGATTTTCGTGCCAGCGGCGCCGGGCGGCGGCTGGGACCAGACGGCGCGCGCCATGGACCAGGTGCTGCGCAGCGAAAAACTGATCTCCGGCTCGCAGATCACCAATGTCGGCGGCGCCGGCGGTACTGTCGGCCTGCCGCAATTCGTCAACCAGTGGAAGGGCAAGGGCAACGCGCTGATGGTGGCTGGCATGGTCATGGTCGGCGCGATCATCGCCAACAAGGCGGCTAACAACCTTACCGAGGTCACGCCAATCGCCCGCCTTACTGGCGAGTTCGAGGCGCTTGTGGTGCCGGCCGCCTCGCCATTCAAGACTGCGGCCGACTTTGTTGCCGCCCTCAAAGCCGACCCGACGCAGGTTCCGGTCGCCGGCGGTTCGGCTGGCGGCTCGGACCACATCTTGTTCGGCCTCATCGCCAAGACCGTCGGTGTTCCGGCCACCAATCTCTCCTATGTGCCGTTTGCCGGCGGCGGCGAGGCGCTGTCGGCGCTGCTCGGCAACCAGGTCGCGGCCGGCATCTCCGGCTATGGCGAGTTCGCCGAACAGGTCAAGGCGGGTGCGCTGCGGCTGCTGGCCATCTCCGCGGATAAACGCCAGGAGGGAATTGATGCGCCGACGATGAAGGAAGCCGGCATCGATGTCGAGCTGTTCAACTGGCGCGGCGTCTTCGCACCGCCCGGCGTCTCGGACGCCGACAAGGCAGCAATGATCAAGCTGATCGAGACCATGGCCAAGAGCGACGCCTGGGCCACCGAATGCAAGAACCGTAACTGGACGCAGATCCTGCTCACCGGTGACGATTATGCGAAATTCGTCGCCGAAGACACGGCCCGCATCGGGACGATCCTCAAGGACCTCGGCCTGGCGTGATGCTCTCGGCAAGGGGCGGCCTGCGCCAACCCTTGCCGACTTTCGCCAGCCGCATGGACATACGCGGCGCCGGAGGTGAAACTAGGCCGAGATCGGCCGAGTGAGACCAGTCCAGGGAGAACCGGCCCTCGGGGCTGGCATTGGGAGGACGATGATGAGCACCAGCGACCAGCAGGCGCCGCCGCGCCTTGCAGTGCCCGAACTGCTGATCGGCGTTGGGCTCCTCGCCTGTGCGGGTGCGGTTGCCTGGCAGACGCTGGCAATCCCGGTCTCGCCGCTCTATTCCAAGGTCGGTCCGACCGTCTTTCCCTACATCACCATGACCGGGATGATGATCCTGTCGCTGCTGCTCATCATTGCCGCCTTGCGGGGCGGATGGCAGCCGGAGGACGAAAAGGAGACGCCGACCGACTGGAAGGCGATGGGCATCGTCGCCCTCGGACTGATCGCCAATCTGGTGCTGATCCAGCCGCTCGGCTTTACCGCTGCATCTGTCATCATGTTCGTTCTCATCTGCCACGGTTTCGGCAGCCGGCGTCCGCTGCGTGACGTGCTGCTCGGGCTGATCCTGGCGCTGGCCGCCTATTTCGGCTTTGCCAGGGCGCTTGGCGTCAATATCGGTGCCGGCTTCATCGAAAACCAGCTGAATGCGATCGTCGATTCGGTCGTCGCCATGCTGAGGGGCTGACGCCATGGAAACGCTCGGCCATCTCGCGCACGGATTTTCGGTCGCCTTCTCGCCGATCAATCTCATATGGTGCCTGGTCGGCACCACGCTGGGGACTGCGATCGGCGTGCTGCCCGGCCTCGGGCCGGCTCTGACCATCGCGCTGCTGTTGCCGATCACCTACCAGGTGGCGCCGGAGGCGTCGTTCATCCTGTTTGCCGGCATCTACTACGGCGCCATGTATGGCGGCTCGACGACATCGATCCTGCTCAACACGCCTGGCGAAAGCGCCACCATCGTCACCGCGCTGGAAGGCAACCGGATGGCCCGCTCCGGCCGCGGCGGTGCGGCCCTGGCAACCTCGGCGATCGGCTCCTTCGTCGCCGGCACGCTGGGCACCATCGGCGTTGCCTTCCTGGCGCCGATCGTCGTCAAATTCGCGCTGGCCTTCGGCCCGGCCGAATATTTCTCGCTGATGGTGCTGGCCTTCATCACGGTTTCGGCAGTGCTCGGCTCGTCGTCGGTGCGCGGCCTGACCAGCCTGTTCGTCGGCTTCGTTGTCGGCATGATAGGCGTCGACCTGCAGACGGGGCAGCCGCGCTTCACCTTCGGCATGAGCGAATTGTTGGACGGCGTCGACGTCATCGTCGTCGCCGTTGGCCTGTTCGCCGTTGGCGAGACGCTTTACATGGCCTCACGCCGCTATGCCGGCAAGGACGACATCGTGCCGTTGAAAGGGTCGCTCTACATGACCGCGGCTGAATGGTCGCGCTCGTGGAGGCCATGGCTGCGCGGCTCCCTGATCGGCTTCCCGATCGGCGCCATGCCGGCCGGCGGCGCCGAAATCCCGACCTTCCTCTCCTATGCTATCGAGAAGAAACTCTCCAGACACAAGGAGGAGTTCGGCACGGTCGGCGCCATTGAGGGCGTTGCCGGGCCGGAAGCGGCCAACAATGCATCCGCGGCCGGCGTGCTGGTGCCGATGCTGACGCTCGGCCTGCCGACCTCGGCGACGGCCGCGATCATGCTGTCGGCGTTCCAGAGCTACGGTATCAATCCGGGGCCGCTGCTGCTGACGACGCAGGCCGACCTGGTGTGGGGGCTGATCGCCAGCCTGTTCATCGCCAATGTCATCCTCGTCGTCCTCAACCTGCCGCTGATCGGGCTCTGGGTGCGATTGCTGAAGATCCCGGCGCCGCAGCTCTATGCCGGCATCCTGGTGTTCGCCACGGTCGGCACCTACGGCATCTCGCAATCGCCGATCGACCTCGTCATCCTCTATCTGCTCGGTGCCGCCGGCTTCCTGATGAGGCGTTTCGATTTCCCGACCGCGCCGGTCATCATCGGCATGATTCTCGGGCCGCTTGCCGAAACGCAGTTCCGCCGCGCGATGACCATCTCCAACGGCGATTGGACGGTGTTCTACAAGCATCCGCTGTCGCTGACGCTGCTGACGCTGGCCTTCATCGGGCTGGTTGGACCGCATATCTGGGCCTACATCGAGCACAGGCGCATGCGTGGACCGGAGCACGTGCCGGGCGATGCCTGAGCTGTTCGTGACGTCATGACAGACCTGCTTTCCGGCATCCGCGTCCTTGACCTGACCAATGTGCTGGCCGGCCCCTATTGCGCCTACCAGCTGGCGTTGCTCGGGGCCGACGTCATCAAGGTCGAGACGCCGCAAGGTGGTGATCTGGCGCGCCAGCTCGGCGCCTCGCCGGAGCTCAACCGGGCGGGCATGGGCGCTTCGTTCCTGGCGCAGAATGCCGGCAAACGCTCGGTGGCGCTCGATCTCAAGCAGGAGGCCGACCGCGAACGCTTCCTCGATCTGGTCGCTTCGGCCGACGCGCTGGTCGAGAATTTCCGCCCCGGCGTAATGGACCGGCTGGGGCTTGGCCATGCCAGGCTGAAGGAGGTCCGGCCAAGCCTTGTCTACTGTGCGATATCGGGCTTCGGCCAGACCGGGCCGATGCGCGACAATCCAGCCTACGACCAGATTATCCAGGGTCTTTCCGGCATCATGAGCATCACCGGTACACCGGAAACGGCGCCGCTGCGTGTCGGCTATCCCGTCGCCGATACGCTTGGCGGGCTGGTCGGAGCCTTCGCCATTACCGCCGCACTGGTCAAGCAGAAGACGACTGGCGAGGGCGCGTTCCTCGACGTGTCGATGCTCGAATGCACGCTTTCTGCGCTCGGCTGGCCGGTGTCGAACTATCTGACGGCGGACGTCGAGCCGCAGCCGATGGGCAATGAAAACATGACGGCCGCACCGTCTGGCGCGTTTCGCACCGGCGACGGCTTGCTCAACATCGCCGCCAACAAGCAAGAGCAGTTCGTCACACTGTGCCGGTTGATCGGTCGGCCGGAGTTGGCGTCGGATTCCCGCTTTGCCGAGCGCGAAACGCGCAAGCAGAACCGCATTGCATTGAAAGCGCTGATCGAGGATGCCTTGGCGAGCGGCTCGGCCGCCGCCTGGGAGGAGACGTTCAATCGCGCCGGCGTGCCGGCAGGCCGGGTGCTGACAATCCCGCAGGTACTGCAAGAGAGACAAGTGATCGAGCGCGGCATGACGGTACGCTTCCAGGCCGTGTCCGGGATAGCTAGGCCGCTGACCGTGGTGCGCGGCGGCTTCATGGTCGATGGCGAGGCACCTTTGCCGAGCAGGCCGCCGCCGGGGCTGGGCGAGCATATGGACGAAGTTTTTGCCAACCTGCCGCCACGCGCCAAGAAAAGAGCGAAGGCATGAGCGGCACGGAAAAGAAGCCATGAGCGACACGGAAAACAAGGCTGGCCGCGCGCGCGGCGAGGAATGGTGGCAGACCGGCATCATCGAGATGCGCCCCGGCGTCATCCGGCTGCGCGGCTATGAAATCCAGGATCTGATCGGTCGCGTCAGCTTTCCGGCAATGATCTGGCTCATGCTGCGCGGCGAACTGCCGAGCGAGGAGCAGGCGGCGCTGCTCGGCATCGCGCTGGGTGCTGCCGTCGACCATGGGCCGCAGGCGCCGTCGATCGCCATCGCCCGCATGGCGATCACGTGCGGCGTCGGCATCAACAGCGCCATGGCATCTGCCATCAACGTGCTTGGCGATGTGCATGGCGGCGCCGGCGAACAGGCGCTTTCCTTCTACGGCGACATCGCCGCTGAAGTGGACGCCGGCGTGCCCCTCACGGGCGCCGTGTCGCTGCGGGTTGATCATTTCCTTGCTGGGGAGGACGGTTATGTGCCCGGGCTCGGCCATCGCTTCCACCCGGTCGACCCGCGGGCGCCCCGCCTCATCGAGCTGACCCGTGACTTTGCCGCGCGCGGCGTCGTCAGCGGGCGCTTCGCCGATATCGCCGAGATGGTCGAGGCCGAGGTTTCGCGGCGCAAGGGCAAAAAAATCCCGCTCAATATCGACGGCGCCACGGCCGTCATCTACGGCGAGCTCGGCTTCCCGCCGCCGCTGACGCGGGGCCTTTTCGTGCTGTCGCGCTCCGTCGGCATCCTCGCACATGCATGGGAACAGTCGCAGGAGAGCGAACGCAACAAAGGGCCACTGCCGCGCGAATGGCTGTGGGCCTATACCGGCACGCCGGCGCGGCCTCTGCCCGAGGAAGACGATGGCAGTCAGTGAGGCATCGGTTCAAGAGACGGGGGCGGCGGGCGCTGGAAACCAATTCCATCCCGACACAGTCGGGGCATGCCTCCATCTTCTATTGAGCGGGATCTTTTCCGAACGCCGGACTCTGCTTTTTGGGATTATGCTCCAGTTCGGCAATCCTGATGTTCCTCACCAGCGTCGAAAGATCCGGCTCGTCGATCAGCAACGCCGCGTCGGTCGGCGTCAGCCATGCCCGCTGCCGTCTCTTGGCTTCTTGCCACTTGGCAAGTTCCTCGGTTACCTCAAGCAAATAGACGACGACATCGACGCGAACGAAGCGGTTCGCCAGCCGCTTCCAGTAGTGGTAGGTGCCGGCAGGCTGTTTCAGTGTCTTGCCGAGAACACCGGCTTCTTCCTGTGCTTCGATGGTGGCTGCCTTGCGGCCGCTCTTGCCCTTCATCGGCCAGCCCTTCGGTACGATGAAGCGCCTCGTCGTTCGCGATGTGACCAGCATCACCTCGACATCGCCATGCTCGTTCACCCGAAAGGGAATCGCCGCGACCTGGCGAACCCCGTCGCCCTTCCTTGCCTTGCGTACAACCTTCTTCTTGCTGGCTGCCATTCGATAATCCAGTCAAATCGGTGCCCAGACGGCAAGGGCAGCGTTGGAAACCCGCCCGTTTTCAATGGGGCGCAGGCGGAGCGGTTCCCCAGTATATAAGTCGGCTAAATAAATGAAAGGGACCGGTCGTCAGCGGCAGGTGCTGACAAAGCCGCTCCCCGACGGCAGCAACTGGCAAGTTGGCCTCATCTGCGGCACCTCCTGCCGTTGCGGTATTGGGATTTGGCGATCCTGGGCACGGTACTGCTGTTGCTGCTGCTGGTATTGCTGCCGCCGCAGCCTGTTCTCCAACATCTGCAACTGGTCTTGCTGGATCAACACGTTGCGATCGGCGGGACTGCCGACCTGTGCCGATGCAGCTGGATTTACGCCCGACAGCATCGCCGCAGTCAGCATTGCCGACCCTAGAAACGTCAATAGACGAAGCCGTGGCATTCGTTCATTCCCGCACAAAACCAATCTTCGCTTAATATAGGGCTTTTGTCCGGCGACGCCATGGCCGCCGCTGATTTGAAGCGGATTGGAAGGGGCATTTCCGCTTCGGATGCTCGTCCCGTCAATCGACTTCGCGCAGCCGGTATCCGACGCCGGTCTCGGTCGTGATATAGCGGGGCTGGTCGGGCGTCTTCTCAATCTTTAGCCTGAGTTGCCGGACATAGACTCTGAGATATTGAACGTCGGTGGAATCGCCCCAGACCTGCTTCAGCAGGAACTGGTGGGTGAGAACCTTGCCGGCGTGCTGCACCAAGGTGCGAAGAATGTCGTATTCCTTCGGCGAGAGCTTTATCTCCTTGTCCTCGACCTTGACGATGCGCTTCACCAGATCGACGGAGAGGTCGCCGGTCTGGAACACCGGTCTCTCACCCTGCTGCTGGAACTTGTGGCGAAGCGCGACGCGGATGCGTGCGACAAGCTCGTTCATACCGAACGGCTTGGTGACATAGTCGTCGGCGCCGAGTTCAAGGGCGGACACGATGCCGGCCTCATCAGTGCGGCTGGAAAGAATAACCACGGGAATGTCCAGGCCATCATCCCGCCATTTGCGCAGCAAATCATGGCCGCTCATGCCGGGGAGGCCGAGATCGAGCAGGACAAGGTCCGGCTTTTCCGTCGCGATGAGTTCAATCGCCGCCCTGGCGTTCGGCGCCTCGCTGATCGCATAGCCTTGGCTGCCAAGCCCGACGCGAAGCAGTTTCCGGATCGGCGGTTCGTCGTCGACCACCAATATCCTGACATCTAGGCTCGTCATGCCAGATCGTCCATATTTTGATGGCCCGTCTCGGGTTCGCCGAGGTTGGGCAGCTCTGTCGGCACCACCTGCATCCTGATGGTGAAAACCGCCCCCGAGCGGTCGGACCTGTTTGCCGCCGAGAGCGTCCCGCCCATCGCTTCGATGAAGCCGCGGCAAATCGACAGGCCGAGCCCGGTGCCGGCACGCACCTGGTCGCCCTTGCGCACACGGTAGAAAGTGTCGAAAACGCGGTCTAGATCCGCTGACGGGATGCCTGGTCCCTCATCCATGATCTGCAGGATGACGAAGCCATTGTCGGCCCAGGCCTGCAGGCGGATCGTCGAACCTGGCGGCGCGTATTTTGCACCATTGTCGAGGAGGTTGAACAGCACCTGTTCGAACAGAACGGGGTCGACCCGCAACATCGGCAGATTCGATGGAATATCGATCTCGGTCTTGTGCTCGCCGACGATTTTGCGGGCCCGACGCAGGGCTGAGCCGACAATGTCGCCGAGATAGTGAAACGCATAGTTCGGCTCCATAGTGCCGGATTCGATCTTGGTCATATCGAGTAGGTTGGCGATGAAGCGGTTAAGCCTCTCCGCTTCATCGAGCACGGTCGACAGCAGTTCCGCCCGGTCCTGCTCGGGAAGTGCGGCCTCGAAGTCCCTGAGTGTTCCGGCTGCGCCCATGATGGCGGCAAGCGGCGTTTTCAAATCGTGGGAAATGGAGGTGAGCAAGGCCGAGCGCAGACGGTCTGCCTCGGCCGCGAGCTTGGCCCGGTCAACATCGGCGACGAGCTGGATGCGTTCGATGGCGACCGCCGCCTGGTCGGCGAGCGCATCGAGCAGACGCTGCTGCTCGGGTGTCAGCAGCGGACCTTGCTTGTCGTTGTCGAGGCCAACGACGCCCACCGCCGTGCGTCCGGTCCGCAGGGGCAGATAGAGGCGCTTTGCTCCGGGCAGCGTGTCGGCGCCGCGCCCGGCGGCGCGGTTATGCTCCCACGCCCAACGGGCTGCTGCGATGTCGGCCTCGGCCAGCGTGTCGTCGGGTGGGTAGCCGGCCTTGACCGCAATCGTGCCGTTCTCCGGCAGAAGCAGCACCACGCGCAGCTTCAGCATCGAGGCGATCTGGAAGGCAGTCGCCCAGAGAACGTCATCAAGCGTCCCAGCGCCGGCGAGCTTCTTTGAGAAGAGATAAATATCTTCTGTGGCGCGTGCCCGCGAGCGCGCGGCGACCGCCTGACGCTGCACGCGCGCTGTTAGATTGCTGCCAATGACCGCAACAACCAGGAAGACAGCCAGCGCAACGATGCTCTCCGGATCCTCGATCGTCAGCGTGTAGCGTGGTTCCAGGAAGAAATAGTTGAAGGCAATGGCGCTGATGAGGCAGGCATACAAAGCCGGCCAGAGACCGCCGGTCACCGCCGACGTCAGGACCCCAATGAGAAAGATGATCGCCAGATTGCGGACGTCGAGAAACTGGTCGAGAAGGACGGCGAAGGCGAGCGAGCCAACAACATAGGCCGTGGCCCTGAGATAGGGCCAGATCTCGAACTGCCACTGCTCGTCCGCCGCCTTGACGGTCCTCGAAGTCGCCTCGGCGTTGCGTTCGTTTCCCGAAATGACATGGACGCTGATGTCGCCGGCATTGCGGATGAGATCGTAAGTGAGCGAGCCTTCGATCAATTCCCGCCAACGCGATCGGGTCGGCCTGCCGATCACGATATGGGTGAAGTTGTTCGCCGTCGCATGCCGAACGATGTCTTGCGCGACGTTCTGACCCGGAATGGTCGTCACCTCGGCACCGAGCTGCTCGGCAAGGCGCAGCTGCGTCGCCAGCCGATCCTTGTCCTCCTCGGGCATGGCCGCTGAATGAGGGGTATCGACATGAAGCGCCGTCCAAGGGGCGCGGAGCCGGTCGGCCAACCTCCGCGCATAGCGTACACGGGCCGCCCCGCCCGGACGCGCATCGACGCAGACGAGAACCCTTTCCCCCGCCGCCCAAGGCCCGGGTATCGCGTGGGCCCGCATGTGGGTCAGCAACTGCTCGTCGACCCGCTGGGCAGTGCGGCGGAGCGCCAATTCCCGGAGCGCCGTCAGATTGCCCGGCGAGAAATAGTTCTCGATGGCGCGCTGGGCGGTGCTGGGGATGTAGACCTTGCCTTCCTCAAGCCGTTTGATCAGATCGTCGGGGGTGAGGTCGATGATCTCGATGTCGTCGGCCTGGTCGATTATGGAGTCGGGGACAGTTTCCCGCACCCTGACGCGGGTGATCTGCGCCACGACATCGTTCAGGCTCTCGACGTGCTGGATATTCAGCGTCGTGTAGACATCGATGCCGTGCGTCAGGATTTCCTGGACGTCGAGATAGCGCTTGGGGTGACGGCTGCCGGCGACGTTGGTGTGGGCGAGTTCGTCTACCAGAACTAGCGCCGGGTGCCGGGCGAGGATGGCGTCGAGATTCATCTCCTCAAGGATCCGCCCCTTGTAATCGATCTCAAGGCGAGGAATGACCTCGTAGCCTTCGACCAGCGTCTGGGTTTCCTTGCGGCCGTGCGTCTCGACGATGCCGATCACCACGTCGACCCCGTCGGCCAGCCTGGCGCGGCCCGACATCAGCATCTCGTAGGTCTTGCCGACACCGGGGGCGGCGCCGAGAAATATCCTCAGGCGGCCGCGCTCCTCCCGCTCGGCATGCTCGAGCAGCGCGTCGGGAGAGGGCCTGGTTTCGGCGGTGCGTCTGTCGTCTGGCATACGGGTCAATCATGAACGGCGCCGGCTTCGGTGTCGATCCCGGCGCCGGTCCTTCACTGTTTCATGGCATCGTCCAGCGCAAGGTTGAGGGCCAGCACATTGACTACCGGCTCGCCGATGAATCCCAATTCGCGATCTTCGACATGGCTGTCGACAAGCGATTTGATCCTGGATTCATCGACGCCCCTGGCCTTGGCCACCCTGGCAACCTGAAAATAGGCCGCATCGGGGCTCATATGCGGATCGAGGCCGCTGCCGGACGTGGTGACCAGATTCATCGGTACCGGCTGGCTCGGGTTTTCGGCTCTCAGCTTTTCGGCGTCGCTCTTGATCCTGTCGATGAGCTTCGGGTTGGTCGGGCCGAGATTCGAGCCGCCCGAGGCGGCGGCATTGTAGCCGTCGCCAGCAGCCGAAGGGCGGCCATGGAAGTAGCGGTCGCTTTCGAAAGCCTGGCCGATCAGCTCGGAACCGACGAGCTTGCCGTCCTTCTCGATCAGGCTGCCATTGGCCTGGCGCGAAAACAGCGCCTGGGCAATGCCGGTCATGCCGATCGGATAGACCAAACCCGTCAGAATGGTGAAGAAGACGATCATGACGATCGCGGGCCTGATTTGATTGAGCATCGACGTGGTTCCTTAGGCGAGACCGAGAGCGGTGATGGCCATGTCGATCATCTTGATGCCAACGAAGGGCACTACGACGCCGCCAAGGCCATAGACAATGAGATTGCGGCTGAGCAGCGCACCGGCGCCGACCGCGCGGTATTTGACGCCCCTCAGCGACAGCGGGATCAGCGCAATGATGATCAGCGCGTTGAAGATGATGGCCGAGAGGATAGCGCTCTGCGGCGTCGCCAGATGCATGACATTGAGCGCTTGCAGCGGCCCGGCGGTCTGGCCCGGGGCGATGTAGAAGACGGCGAATATTGCCGGGATGATGGCAAAATACTTGGCCACGTCGTTGGCGATGGAGAAGGTGGTCAGCGAGCCACGCGTCATCAGCAGCGCCTTGCCGATTTCGACGATCTCGATCAGCTTGGTCGGATCGCTGTCGAGATCGACCATGTTGCCGGCCTCGCGCGCCGCGACCGTGCCGGTGTTCATGGCAACGCCGACATCGGCCTGCGCAAGGGCCGGCGCATCGTTGGTGCCATCGCCGCACATCGCGACCAGTTTGCCTTTGGCCTGCTCGTCGCGGATCAGCTTCAACTTGTCCTCGGGCGTCGCCTGGGCAAGGAAGTCGTCGACGCCGGCTTCCGCCGCGATCGCCGCCGCGGTCATCGGATTATCGCCGGTGATCATCACCGTGCGGATGCCCATGCGGCGCAATTCGGCAAAGCGTTCTGCGATGCCGCCCTTGACGATGTCCTTCAGATGGACGACGCCGAGCAGGCGCCCGTCGCGCTCGACCGCGAGTGGAGTGCCACCCGATTTGGCGATCTCGTCGGCGATCGCCTGAAGGTCGCGGACGGTGTCGCTGCCGGGGCGCATACTGCCTGTGGCAACGGTCGAGAGGTTGACGTGGGCAAGTACCGCATCGACTGCGCCCTTGCGGACCGAGGAGCCTTCCAGATCGACACCGCTCATGCGGGTTTGCGCGGTGAAGGGCACGAAAGTCGCGTGCAGGCTTGCCATGTCGCGGGCGCGGATAGCGTATTTTTCCTTCGCCAGGACGACGATCGAGCGGCCTTCCGGCGTTTCGTCGGCAAGCGAGGCAAGCTGAGCCGCGTCGGCCAGTTCCTGTTCGGTGACGCCCTTGACCGGACGAAATGCCGTCGCCTGACGGTTGCCCAGCGTGATGGTTCCGGTCTTGTCGAGCAGCAGCGTGTCGACATCGCCGGCCGCCTCGACGGCGCGGCCCGACATGGCGAGCACGTTGAAGCGCACCAGGCGGTCCATGCCGGCAATGCCGATAGCCGACAGCAGGGCGCCAATTGTGGTCGGGATCAGGGTAACGAACAGGGCGACCAGCACGGTCACCGGGATATAGCCGCCCGAATACGAGGCGAAGCTCGGGATCGTCGCCGTCGCCAGCACGAAGATCAGCGTCATGCCGACGAGCAGGATGTTGAGCGCGATCTCGTTGGGTGTCTTCTGGCGCTCGGCGCCCTCGACCAGCGAGATCATGCGGTCGAGGAACGTATGACCGGCAGCCGCAGTGATGCGCACGCGGATCCAGTCGGACAAGACCTGCGTGCCGCCGGTCACCGCCGAACGATCGCCTCCGGATTCGCGGATGACCGGTGCGGATTCGCCGGTGATGGCCGCCTCGTTGACCGACGCCACGCCTTCGACCACCTCGCCGTCCGAGGGGATGATGTCGCCGGCTTCGACAAGCACGGTGTCGCCGACCTTCAGGCTGGTGCCGGGCACCAGTTTGAACTTGCTGCGGTCGCCACCGTTCAACAGCTTGGCCTGCGTCTCGGTTCGCGCCCGACGCAGCGAGTCAGCTTGCGCCTTGCCGCGGCCTTCGGCCACCGCTTCGGCGAAATTGGCGAAGAGCACGGTGAACCACAGCCAGATGATGATCTGCAGCGTGAAGCCAAGATCGCCGCCGCTGGTAACGAGATCCTTGACGAACAGCACGGTGGTGAGCGCCGAGACGACGGCGACGACGAACATCACCGGGTTTCGCATCAAGATGCGCGGGTTCAGTTTTCTGAAGGAACCGCCGATAGCGGGCCACAGAATGCGGGTATCCATGATGCTCACGGATTTCGACGGGCTCATTTGGTAGCTCCAGTGTCGATGTTGTTGACCGGTCGATCGTGTGCCGAACGAAGGTGCGGCGGCCCGTAAGCCAGCAGCCAGATCATGATCAAGGCTGCCGCAATAGCGAGGAATGTGGACAGCGTCGGGAAAGGAGGGGGCGTTTTCTCCCCCTCCGGCTCGGGGCGATGCCGGACCTTTCGAGGTATGATCTTGAACCAGGGCATCGCCGTTTCAGAATGTCTGACCGTGAATCATCGCCAGGTACTCGACGATCGGTCCGACCGCCAGGGCCGGGAAGAAGGTCAGGCCGCCGACGATCAGGATGACACCGGCCAGCAGCCCGACGAACAGCGGACCATCGGTCGGGAAGGTGCCGGCGGAGGCAGGGACGGTCTTCTTCGCAACCAGCGAGCCAGCAATCGCCAACGCCGGAATAATGACCAGGAACCGGCCCATCAGCATGCCGATGCCGAGCGTTACGTTGTACCAGGGCGTGTTGCCGCTGAGGCCGCCAAAGGCGGAGCCATTGTTCGCCGCGGCCGAGGTGTAGGCATAGAGAACCTCGGAGAAGCCATGCGGGCCGGCATTGGCGATGGAAGCAACGCCGGTCGGCAGCACCACCGCGATAGCAGTGAAGATCAGCATTGCAAGCGGCAGGCAGAGCACGGCCAGCATAGCCATCTTGACCTCCTTGGCCTCGATCTTCTTGCCGAGATATTCGGGCGTGCGTCCGACCATCAGCCCGGCGACGAAAACGGCAATGACGATGAACATCAGGATACCGTAGAAGCCGGCGCCGACGCCGCCGACAATGACCTCGCCGAGCTGCATGTTGATGATGGGGATCATGCCGCCGAGTGCGGTGAAGCTGTCATGCATGGCGTTGACGGCGCCGCAGGATGCGGCCGTGGTGATGACGGCAAACAGTGCCGACAGGGCGATGCCGAAGCGGCTCTCCTTGCCCTCCATGTTGCCGCCGTCGACACCCAGCGCAT
This sequence comes from Mesorhizobium sp. M1088, assembly GCF_040318575.1. Lineage (NCBI taxonomy): Bacteria > Pseudomonadati > Pseudomonadota > Alphaproteobacteria > Hyphomicrobiales > Phyllobacteriaceae > Mesorhizobium > Mesorhizobium sp. M1088. Next base: position 122,838 of record NZ_JAMYMO010000008.1, read on the forward strand.
GAACAAGCGGATTGCCGGCGGCTTCCGCCCAGTAGCAGACGGCAACGCCAGCGATGAACAGCACGCCCATCGCCGACAGAATTGCCCAGCCCTGGCGCTGGTTGCCTACCATGCGGCCGAAGACATTGGTCAGCGCCGCGCCGAGGGCAAAGATCGTCACCATCTGGATCAGGTTCGAGATCGCGTCGGGATTTTCGAACGGGTGCGCGGCATTGGCGTTGAAGAAACCGCCGCCGTTGGTGCCGAGCATCTTGATGGCAACCTGGGAAGCGACCGGCCCGACCGCGATAGTCTGTTGCGCGCCTTCGAGCGTCGTCGCGTTGACGTAGGCAGCGAACGTTTGCGGCATGCCGAGATAGACATAGACAAGAGTCAACACGATGCAAAAGGGCAAAAGCAGGTAGAGCGTGCCGCGGGTCATATCGACCCAGAAATTGCCGATCGATTTGCCTGAGGCTCTAGCAAAGCCGCGGATCAATGCGACCGCAATGGCGACGCCAGTCGCCGCCGACAGAAAATTCTGTACGGTCAAGCCGGCCATCTGCACGAGATAGGACATCGTGCTTTCGCCGCCGTAGTTCTGCCAGTTGGTGTTGGTCATGAAGCTGGCGGCGGTGTTGAAGGCCAGCCCAGGTTCGACGGCGGTCATGCCGGCCGGATTGTAGGGCAGGCCGCCTTGCAGCCGTTGCAGCAAATAGAGCACCAGGAAGCCGGCCAGGTTAAAGAACAGCAGGGCCGCCGCATAGGAGGTCCAGTGCTGCTCCTCGCGCTCGCTGGTCCCTGATATGCGGTAGAGCCCGCGCTCGAGCGGGGCCAGAATTGACGACAGGAATGTGCGCTCGCCGCTGAAAACGCGATGCATGTAGCCGCCGAGCGGCTTGGCCAGCAGAACGACGATCCCGCAATAGACGAGGATCTGCAGCCATCCGTTGATTGTCATGGGTTTGGCTCCTTGCCAGTGGAGATCAGAAGCGTTCCGGGCGAACGAGGGCGTATGTCAGGTAGGCGAGAAGAAACAAGGTCACGGCGCCGCCGAGGATATAGTCGAAAAGCATGTTATGATCACCTAAACTTACAGCTTGTCGCAAGCGTTGATATAGCCGAAGCATAGAGCAAAGAACGCGATTCCAATCGCGACAACAAATATGTCCATAATGCATTTTCCTATATCGTGTTTGTTCTTTTAATTTGGACAAAACTGCCCAACCCGTCGCCGCATCATATCGGCGGCTGGATACATCGCTCCGGCGAATATGGATCAAAGTGCCATAAAGGTTCGAGACGGAACGCGGAGCAAAGAAATCAAAATCCCATAAGGATTTCGCCGCCTCGGCGCTGGCCGAAGCTTCAGGAGGGAGGTGCGCACCGGCGCGCGAAGCTGCCGGGGCTCAGTCCGCGCGGGTGTAGATCACCGCGTAATCGTCCGCATAGGCCCGCTTCCAGCCCAGTTCGTCGAAGAACGGAATGCGGCTGTCGTCGGCGGTCAACAACGCCCAGCCTATCGTATATTTGTCGAGTTGGGCTTTCAGGATCGGCTTGCCCCGGCTGTGCCCCGTCTGCTCGTCCGTTTCCGTAAAGCCATTCAGGAAGAGCTGATCCGCGCGGCCGTCGATAAACGTCCTGATGCCATGGAAAATCAGCGTGCCGCCGAAATCGTAGGAGTTCAGCAGATTGCCCGACAGATTATGGGTTTGGGCAAAGGCCAGTGCGTCCCTCGCCGAGGTCTTCTGGCTCGGCGCGACCGGATAGCTCGTCAAGGCGGCAGCCGCCAAAACCAGCAAAACGGCAAGTCCAGCACAAATCCTGGAAAATTGCCGTGCGAAAAATTGTTCAAGTCCGTCACGCTTTTCCGCCGCCCATTTCTCGGCTGAAAGCGCTGGATATTGTTGCGCGACCTCGACGGCAAGGACCACCGGCACGAGAAGAAAGAACAGGTACATGAACCGTATGTGGGTGAGATAGACGTGCAACGTGAAGACAAGGAACAGCGCCTTGGCCCAGCCAATGCGCAATCTCGACACGAGCAGCCCGAAAAGCGCCACCAGCAGGGCCACCTCCTGGAGGGTGTGCCGCGCGGCGTCGAAGGGCTGCCACTCCGCAATGTAAGGCACCGCCTCATTGCCATAGGCCACGGTGAATGTGGCGAGTATGGCTTTGACGCCATAGGGATTGAGCAGGCTGACCAGCGGGCAAAGCAGCCCGAAAGCGATCCACTTGGCCAGCAGCCGGGGGTTCGACAAGCGTGTGCGCATGACGAGATCGAGGCCGGCGAAGGCGGCGATGACGAAACCGAAGGTGAAGGTGGCATGGAGATTGGCCCACAGGCAAAGCAGCGCCAGCAGCCATAAGGGCGGTGCTTTCTCGTTGCGTGCGGCCTGGAAAAGACCGGCGGTCCAGACGACGATGATGGGCAAGGTAAAGATGTGCGGCCGGGCGATATAGATTGGCCCGATCAAGAGCGCGAGAACCAGCGTCAGTCCTATCGCCAGCGTCGGCTTCAACCACGCGCTGAGATACCACGACGTCAAGAAGGCCGTAAGCGCGATTACTGCAGTCGCCAGCAGCACCACGCCGTTCCAGCCGCCGGCTTGAAAGGCAATTGCAAGGAGGACCTGGCTAAGCCATTCCTTGGCGATCCATGGCTGGCCGGCAAAAGTATAGGAATAGATGTCGACGGTGGGGAATGTGCGGCGTGCCAGCATATCCATGCCGACCTTGATGTGCCACCAGCTATCGGGATCCTGCAGGAGGGAGTGGGCAAAGGCGAGGAGCGCCGCCGCCATCACGACCGCCGCCACCAGGCAAAACATCAGCCTCACATGCCGTATGTCGTCTATCGACGGCCTCGCCCCACCAGATATCCCGCGCATATGGCATCCCTGAGCCGCGATAGCGGAAGGGATAGGCCGAATTTGTTAGAAAACCGATAAGCCGCAGGATCGCGGCCCCATGCCGCGCGTCCAACCGGCTGGGCGGCTCAGCCCTCGGCCTTGAAGTTCTTGGCTTCCTTCTCGACCTTCGGGCTGTCCTTGCCGTGCTTGCGCATCAGATCCTTCGCCTGCTTCGGCGAAACGTCGGTGGTTTCGGCCAGGCGCAGAGCCTCCTTTTCGTCCAGATCGCGCGTCTTGCGGTCGGCCATTGCGGTTTTCTTGTCAGCCATTACGACGCTCTTATGCTCTCGGCGATTTCGTTCAGCACCTTGCGGTCGGTGCCGTGGCGCTTGATCAGCGTGCGCGCCTGCTCAGGGGTAATGCCCGCTTCCTCGGCGAAGTGACGTACCTCGTAGTCTTCGCCGCCCGCCACTCGTGAGCGGTCGCGACTGTCGGTCTTGGTTTTGTCGTCGGCCATGGCAGCTCTCCTCATCTCAACGAGAGCATAACGGGCAAGATTTCAGCGAGTTCCTTCGAGCGTGTCGCCCAACTACCGGCTTCGGGCATGACCCGGCATGAGCAGCGGTTTTGCTCAAAGCAATGGCTTGGTGCCAGGCCGACCTTCACGCACAAACAGGCCGGCCTCTTTGGCGGCGCTGCCACCGCCCGCCACTGCTCCTGGGCGCAGCCTGATGTTCGTTCCAGATTGTTTTAATGGGAGCGATGGTCGAACACGACGCCCATGGTCCTACCAACCGCCGTCATGACGATAAGCTCGACCAGATCGTCGTCACTGTTGCCGCAGGCCGGAGCCGTCCTGCGAACGATGTCCAGCATCGCCCTCGTCGATATGGTGTCGCCGGCACCGAACCGTGAAAGCGCAGATGAAACAAGCTCTTGGGCTGTCAAGTCGGCGACCGTCACCCGCTTCACCACGTTCATTGGCTTCCTCCCACCATGAACCCTCTCCCGGGAGAATGATACGCCGAACGTCTCGTTTCGCCAGCAAAATGGTGGTCCTACCAGCGCGTGGGCAGCGACCGAAATCGTCGGTTTTGCGGGAGGCAATCCGGGCGCGAGGCGGCGGCGCTTTGTGCCATGCGACTTCCCATGGACCCAATCCCGGCGGCCGGGATCGGTCTCAGTTTTATCTAATGGCAGTCTGATGCTTGGCAGTGTGGTCTGCTCGGTTGCGGCCGAAGCCGGCGCAGCAAGAACCACGGTGCGGGCAGAACCGGTCTGTCTTTTTCGTTTGACGCAATTCCGCACGGAAAACCGTTCACACGTTTTCCTGGAATTGCTTGTCTTGTGACTCTAGGCGGCCAGGTCGCTCGGAAGCTTGCCGCCGTTCTCGGCCAGCTTTTTCATCAGTGCGTCGTGCAGCCACAGATTCATCGTTACAGTGTCGTTCATATCGCCGGTGTAGTTCAGCTCGTGGGCAAGCTCCTTGCGGGCGCCGAGGCTGCTGTCGATATTCAGAGCCTTCATCAGGTCGACGATCGAATTCTTCCAGTTGAGTTTCTGCCCCCTCGCGGCCACCGCCTTGTCGAGAATGGCAGCGATGTCCGGGGCAGAGGACGGCGCGGCCGGCGCGGCCGGAGCCGGGGTTGCAGCCGGGGCGGATCGGGTAGGCGCCGTCGGCTGGGTGGCCGTGCTCGAAGCAGGCGCGGGAGACGGTTGCGCCGGCGGCGCTTCGCCCGCAACCGCGTTTCCGAAAATCGCACCTTTGATACTGTCGAAAATGCCCATTGCTATCTCCTGTATTGGCTCGACGGTGTGTTGCCCTGACGGTCGGTGAGGCGACCGTTGCCGAATGCCGCATTGAGCGCCCTGGTTGTACCGGACCACGAACGCAACGCAGGGGCAACTCAAAACTGACTAAAAGGTAAAGGCTTGGTTGCATTGGGGTATCGGCTCAGTGATCCGGCCCGAGAGTAGAATAGGTCGGATCGCGGCCCGACAAATCGTCACGCGCAATGCACGAGGGAACGGTCAGCAGCCAGTTTTGCTGACGCAGACCAGAAAAATCATCTAGATTCGTGTTCGCAATTCGCTGAGAGGAACGAAGCCATGACAGCAGTCGTCGCATCCGACAGGCTCGAACGTTCGCTGGTTTGGGCAGAGGACGATCCGTCGGTCAAATGGGCCGGCGCTTTCGCGGTTTACGGCGGGCATGGCACCACCCAGTCCTCGGTCTTGTCTACGAGATCGAGCCCGGCAAGCGGCTCGGCTGGCACAGCGACGCCACCGAAGAGACGCAATACATCATCGCCGGCACCGGCGAGCTACACATTGAGGGCGGCACCACCCACCCGGTCGGGCCGGGCAGCGTCCTGGTACTTCCGACGCCGGTCAGGCACGACCTCGTCAACACCGGCACCGAAACCCTGCGCGCCGTCGCTTTCTTTGCGGCGGCGATGTTCACGCAGACATTCGACAACGTCATGCTGCCGCCGAAATCCCATGTCCTCGGAACGCCCAATCGTGCGGGCTGAATGCGTGCCGGCGAGAATCACCAGGCCTGCGGATTGCGGACTCGGAGCTGAGGTGAGCGCGCGCGCGGCCGGCAAGCGGTTTGGCGTCGTTACGCGCTCGCGTCATGGGCGGACCGGCTGATGGCGCCCGTCAAGGTCGACCCCGCCAAGGTGCGCGAGTTCAGGGATGCCGAAAGCTTCCATGCCTGGCTTGGCGAGCATCACGACAGCGAGGACGAAGTCTGGATCAAGATCCATAAGCTCGATTCGGGACTGCCGTCGATCACGCCGAAGCAAGCCATCGACGCGGCGTTGTGCTGGGGCTGGATCGATGCAGTGCGCAAGGCCTTGGACGGCAAAAGCTACCTGCAGCGCTACACCCCGCGCGGCAGGAAGAGCACCTGGAGCCAGATCAATGTCGACAATGTCGCCCGGCTGATCGAGGAGGGCCGGATGACCGAGCACGGGCTGAGGCAGGTCGATGCGGCCAAGGCCGACGGCCGCTGGGCGCGCGCCTACAAGAGCGGCAAGGAGATGAAGATCCCCGACGACCTCCAGGCGGCAATAGACGCCGAGCCCACGGCGAAAGAGATGCTGGCAAAGCTCAGCGGGCAAAACCGCTTCGCACTCGCCTTCCGCATCCACAACATGAAAACCGAAGCCGGACGCAAGAAGAAGATCGCGGCGTTCGTGGAGATGCTGAAGCGCGGCGAGACGATCTATCCGCAGGGCAGAAAGTAACATCTGACGAGGCGTGCCGGCGCTGCGTCTTGTGCTTGTCCCTGTCGGCGAGCCCCGAATGCGGCCGGATCACTGCTCAGGCCCACCTTCGATCCAGGCGATGTCGCCGACGATTTGTTTTCGACGAGCGTCGCCCGGCACTTCGACACCAACTCTCATTCGTTTAGTTGATGCAGGAAAAAGTCTCGTCCTCACAGTCGGCATAGTATATTAGCAGGCGCTGTTATGAGGTTTTTGCCCGTTCAGGAGCCGACTGGCACGTGGGCCGTGTTTGATGCGACCGTGGATGTGCCTGCGGATTTCGCTGGCAGTTGCCTTATCGGCTTGCCGCGGGAGCGGGCGGAATGGCTCGCAGCAAGAGCCAATCGAGATGCTGCAAAAGGCACTTCGATTTGCCGGTTGTCAGCTGCCGGATCGGCACAAGCCGCGGTTCTTAGACTTAGACCGATAGGAGAGATTTCGATGATGCAAGAAAGGGTAATGGCGGCTGCGTTGGCAGCCAGGAATCAGGAAGCGGATATTCGTGGTGTCTTCGATATCACCAACAAAACCGATGCGCCAATTGGCCCCCGCCGATTGGGCGAGGCTATCCACTTTGTCGCCAATGCACCTATCGTTGGCTATGATGTTCACGCCGCCGTCATCAGATATGGCCCAGTCGGAACCCCCAGCCTCAGAGCAACAGATTGCGCACAGCTGTGGGAGAAGTTCGGCGAGGCCTTGCTGCAACACTGACGGGCAGACCTTTGGCGCGTATGGCACCACCATCGTGCAGGACACTTCCCTGGCGAGAACGACATGCAAGCCTGGCCGGTAATGTTGCAATTAAATTAGCGTGAGTGCATATTTTTTGCTGGCTGGACTCGCAACCGGCCAGGCCCGGCGGCCGGCCGCCAACGGGCTGTCAGGCCGGCGACAAATGGCTCCGCAGGCCCGACGGTCCCTTGGCAAGATCGCCGGAACCACAGCATGATGCGGCGGCAAAACGGGTTTGGGAGAATGACATGCCTAAGGTTTCGGAACTCTTTTTCAAGACAGCCATCATCTTTCTTATTCTGGGAATTGCAGCTGGCCTGCAGATGGCAATTTCAGGCGATCACGGCGCGTTTCCGGCTCACGCGCACATCAATCTGCTGGGGTGGGTCACCAGTGCAATATTCGGCGGCTATTATGCGCTGAACCCGGCGAAGGCTGCCCGCAGGAGCGCGATGATCCACTATGGCGTCTACAATCTCGGCCTGGTCGTGATGCTGCCGGCGCTTTACCTGATGCTGCAGGGAAATCCGGCGCTCGAGCCGATCGTCGCCACCGGCTCAATGATTGTCGCTGCCGCCGTGCTGATCTTTGCCTTCGTGGTTTTCTCCGCCGAAACAGAGCGCTCGGTCTCGGGAATACAAGCGGTCCCGCGCTAGACGGGGCAGCGACGGTGCCGAGTCGACCAAGCCCGTGCTTCTGGTGAAGCGCGGGCCGATCGGTTGTAGGCTGATCTGAGGTAAGAGTGCGGCGAAGATGAAAGCCGCTCGCGCCCCCCTCTGCCTGCCTCAAGATACTGCATCGCAGCGGCAGTCGCCGTCCAGTGTCCCTTCAGACTCGGCGAGCCGGTGAGATTTAACTGGCGGAGAGAGCGGGATTCGAACCCGCGTTACGGTTTCCCGTAAACACACTTTCCAGGCGTGCGCCTTCAACCACTCGGCCACCTCTCCGTCTCTTTAGCATTTTCGACGCGGCCGGTTTCGCCGCGCGGGTTGGGGAGATGCATCTCCTTTGGGATTCCGGTGCCGGAATTCCGGCCGTGGGCGCCGTCAACCAGCGGATACCCTTTCCCCGCACCTGAGCCGTCAAAGCAACAGGCGCGGGGCTCATCTAGTCGATCCGGTGCCGAATGCCAAGACATAACGACAGTCTATTCGCTTTGCCGGATACGGATGCTCAGCCCATGCCGCTGGGGCACCCGTTGGGAGCCTATCGAAAGGAGCGGCGGAGGTGTGCTTGCCGTCCCCGGCGCGCCACCGGTCCCGGCGAACCGGCGGCCGCAGGTTCAACTTCGCGTGTCGCGATTGCGGATAAAGCACGCAGATCCTATTTAACAGTCCACACGACATTCTGATAAACTCCTGGGGAGGAAGGGTCCGGATGTTCCGCTTTATCTTCCGTCTTGCCGCAATGATCGCGCTTTCGGTTTCGGTCATCATGGCCGTGCTCGATGCGACCCGCTCGGTGGCGGCTTCGGCGCTGGTGATGACTCCGCTCAACACCAGCTGGCTCGCGGTTTCGCCGGATACGCGCAGCGCCTTCGAAAGCTTCGTCCGCGACAAGGTCAACCCGCTGCTGTGGGACGGTGCCATCGCCTGGGTGCTCAGCCAGCCCGGCTTTGCCGTGTTCGCGGTGCTAGCGTTCATTCTTTATGCCATCGGTTACAGGCGGCAGCGCCCCAGCGGGCGGTTCGCCGCAACCTGACATTTCCAGCCTGACCCGGTGATCCCGTACCAGGAAGGCTCAACCAAGAAGAAAAGGAAGCCACACATGTTTCTCAGCGACATGCTGAACAAGAAGCTCAACCTGCCGAAACCCTCCGAGGCGTTGCCCGGCCGCGACCGGCCGATCCCGACGGCATCGAAGCACTTTGTCTCGAACAGGCCGCTCAAGGGTCCTTATCCCGAAGGGATGGAAATGGCGATGTTCGGGCTGGGCTGCTTCTGGGGCGCCGAGCGCCTGTTCTGGCAAGTCGAGGGCGTATGGGTCACGGCGGCCGGCTATGCCGGCGGCGTCACGCCCAACCCGACCTATCAGGAAACCTGCACGGGCCTGACAGGCCATGCCGAAGTCGTGCTCGTCATCTACGATCCCAAGATCGTGTCCTATGCCGAGCTCTTGAAGCTGTTCTGGGAAAGCCACGACCCGACGCAAGGCATGCGCCAGGGCAATGATGTCGGCACCACCTACCGTTCGGCGATCTATACGTTCAACGACGCGCAGTACCAGGCGGCGCTCGCCTCGCGCGATGCCTACGAGGCTTCGCTGCGCGGTGCCGGACGCGGCAAGATCACCACCGAGATCGCGCCGGCGCCGGAATTCTACTTCGCCGAGGAAGACCACCAGCAATATCTGGCGAAGAACCCTTACGGCTATTGCGGCCTGCAGGGAACCGGCGTCACCTGCGCCATTCCGGCCGCCGTCTCCGCCTGATTTTATGCCCCTGACGCAAGGAATATGCTGTGGCGCCGCGATGCGGCGCCATGCTTTTCCAAAGGGTCAAAATTCCACGTGAATTTTGTTTCGGGCCGTGCCAGATTGACCCGAAGCGGGAGGAAGACACTCCTGCCCGACACCGTATGCCTGCCGGAGAACCGGGCCGGCATGCGGTGCATAATGGACAAATAACCGACAGGGGTGTGGATCACATGAAACGTATCGTTCTCGGCCTCATGGCCGCAGCTGCAATGGTTCTTCCGGCCTTCGCCACGGACATTCAACCCGCGATCCTCTACGATCTCGGCGGCAAGTTTGACAAGTCGTTCAACGAGGCGTCCTTCCACGGCGCTGAAAAGTTCAAGACCGAGACCGGCATCCCCTATGTGGAATTCGAGGTCAGCAACGCCACCCAGCGCGAGCAGGCGCTGCGCCGTTTCGCCGAGGACGGTCGCAACCCGATCGTCATGGCGGGCTTCTCGTGGGCTGACGCGCTTGACAAGATCGCCACCGAGTTCCCCGAGACCAAATTCGCCATCATCGACATGGTCGTCGACAAGCCCAATGTCCGCTCCCTGGTCTATAAGGAGCAGGAAGGCTCGTACCTCGTCGGCGTGATGGCGGCGATGGCTTCCAAGACCAAGAAGGTCGGCTTCGTCGGCGGCATGGATATTCCGCTGATCCGCAGGTTCGGCTGCGGCTATGTCGGCGGCGCCAAGGCGGCCGGGGCCACCGACGTCATCCAGAACATGACCGGCGATACGCCGGCAGCCTGGAACGATCCGGCCAAGGGCGGCGAGATCGCCAAGACGCAAATCGACCAGGGCGCCGACGTAATCTACGCAGCGGCGGGCGGCACCGGTGTCGGTGTGCTGCAGGCAGCGGCCGACGCCGGCAAGCTCGGCATCGGCGTTGATTCCAACCAGAACGGCCTGCAGCCCGGCAAGGTGCTGACCTCGATGGTCAAGCGCGTCGACGTTGCCGTCTACAACACCTTCATGGATGCCAAGAACGACAAGTTCACGGCGGGCGTCAACGATCTCGGCCTCAAGGAAGGCGGCGTCGACTACGCCATGGACGACAACAACAAGGCGCTTGTCGACGATGCGATGAAAGCGGCGGTCGAAAAAGCCAAGGCCGACATCATCGCCGGCACCATCAAGGTGCACGACTACATGTCGGACAATGCCTGCCCGTATTGATCCGCCGGCACTGATTGCGAACCGCCGGGCGTGGTCCCGGCGGTTTTGTTTTGGCAAACGCCGGTGAACCATCAACCCCCCCGGGGACGCAGATGCAGCCGACAGTCGAACCGATGCGCGAGCGCGATGTTGAGGCAGTCGCGCAATTGCGCCTTGCCGCCTTTTTTGATGGCACCGCAAGGACGCTCGAAGATGACATCGCCGGCCTTCGCAAGCTGCTGGCTGGTGACGGATTCGAGACTTCCCTGGTTGCCCGGATCGGTGATGTCCCAGTCGGTACGTGTTTGCTGGTCCGCCGTGAACTGGAGCTGGCGCATGAACTGACGCCATGGCTAGCCGGGCTGGCTGTCGCTCCGAAGCACCAGCACCAAGGGATCGGCACGGCACTGGTTAGGGCGACCGAAGCGCGCGCAGCATCGGCCGGCGTTGTCGAATTCTATCTTTATACCTGGCAGGCGCGCGATTTCTATGCGGCGCTGGGCTGGATGACGGTCGAAACGTTCGAACAAGATTGCGCACCCATGTTGCTGATGTCGCGAAGGCCCAGCCTATAACCGTTGCTCGCCTCACCAGTGCGGCGGCTTGGTCACCGGCACGTCGGGCGCGGCCTGTTCCTCCAGCGCCAGGAAGCGCTCGGCCAGCGCGTCCAGCTTGCGCTGCATGCGCTCGATCACCTTCCACTGCTCGGCGATCTGGCCGGACAGTTCCTCGATGATCTTCTCCTGCTCGGCGGCGCGGATTTCCAGCGTCGTCAGCCGGTCCTCGGGCATGGTCATTTGAATCCTCGATCAGGCGATTGTGCAGGGTGCGGCCACGTTGGAAATTGACAAGCATGGCGGGATTTGTCGAGAGTGAACCCTGCTCCGGCCAATTGGTAGGGACCCAATTGGCACAGACTGGGCGTCATGCTAGGCGTTTGACCAAGCGGTAAAAAAATAACAGTGGGAACAGGCTGCATGGCGCAAGCCGCAATCGAGCTGATCGGCATCGACAAGAGCTTTGGCGCCGTGCGCGCCAACCGCGACATCAATCTGGAGATTATGCGCGGCACTATCCATGGCATCGTCGGCGAAAACGGCGCCGGCAAGTCGACGCTGATGTCGATCCTCTATGGTTTCTACCAGGCCGATTCCGGCGAGATCCGTGTCGGCGGCCAGCCGGCATCGATCAAGACGCCGAACGATGCGATCGCGCTCGGCATCGGCATGGTGCATCAGCATTTCATGCTGGTCGACAATTTCTCGGTGCTGGAAAACGTCATTCTCGGCGCCGAAAGCGATGCGCTGCTGAAGAAGAGCATTGCCAAGGCGCGTTCCGAGCTGGAGCGGCTCGAGCGCGAATACGGGCTCGAAGTCGATCCCGACGCCATCATCGAGGAGTTGCCGGTCGGCCTGCAGCAACGCGTCGAAATCCTCAAGGCGCTCTATCGCGGCGCCGAGATCCTGATCCTCGACGAGCCGACAGGCGTGCTGACGCCGGCCGAGGCCGACCACCTGTTCCGCATCCTCAAGCAGTTGAAGGAGCAGGGCAAGACGATCGTGCTGATCACCCACAAGCTGCGCGAGATCATGGCGATCACCGACACGGTCTCGGTGATGCGCCAGGGCACCATGGTGGCGACACGCGAAACCAGGAAGACCACGGTCGAGGAGCTGGCCGAGCTGATGGTCGGCCGGCGCGTGCTGCTGCGCGTCGAAAAGGGCGAGGCGAAGGCCGGCGGCGTCAAGCTTGCGGTCAAGAACCTGACGGTCAAGGATTCCCGCGGCGTCACCATGGTCGACGACGTCTCCTTCGACGTCCATGCCGGCGAGATCGTCGGCATTGCCGGCGTCGCCGGCAACGGGCAGTCCGAATTGCTCGAGGCGATTTCCGGCATCAGGCATGCCGTTTCGGGCTCGGTCATGCTCGACGGCAAGCCGATCGACCTCACCGGCGCCGCCGACCCTGGCGAGTTGCGCGAGCGCGGCCTTGCCCATGTGCCGGAGGACCGCCATCATGTCGGGCTCGTGCTGGCCTTCGAGGAGAACGAGAATTCGATCCTCGGTTATCAGGACGACGCGCGCTATCTGAAGGGGCCGTTCCTCGACATCGATGCCATCCGTAACGATGCCAGGGACAAGATCGTCAAATATGACATCCGCCCGGCGGACTGCCGCCTCAAGACCGCCAATTTCTCCGGCGGCAACCAGCAGAAGATCGTGCTGGCGCGGGAAATGGAACAAGATCCCGGCGTGTTGATCGTCGGCCAGCCGACACGCGGCGTCGATGTCGGCGCCATCGAATTCATCCATAAGCGCCTCATAGCCATGCGCGACCAGGGCAAGGCGGTGCTGGTGGTTTCGGTCGAGCTCGACGAGATCCGCTCGCTGTCCGACCGCATCCTGGTGATGTTTGCCGGCCGCGTCGTCGGCGAACGCGGCCCCGACGCGACCGAGGGCGAGCTCGGCCTGCTGATGGCCGGCGTCGAGCACCGGGAGGCCGCCGAGTGAGCACCCCCTATGCCAAGCTGCCGGCCTGGGCCGATTACGTGCTGATCCCGCTGATCAATCTGTTCGTCGCATTCGTCGTCGCCGGCTTCGTCGTCATATTGGTCGGCGAGAACCCGCTGCGTGCAGCCGTCATCCTGGTCGAGGGTGCCTTCGGCCGCGGCCAAGGCATCGCGTTCACGCTTTTCTATGCCACCACCTTCATCTTCAGTGGGCTTTCGGTGGCGGTTGCGGCGCATTGCGGCCTGTTCAACATCGGTGGCGAGGGCCAGGGCTATATCGCCGGTCTCGGCATCGGCATTGTTTGCCTGGCCTTCGACAGCGTGCTGCCCTGGTGGCTGACCTTCCCGATCGCCATTATCGCCGCCGCGGCGATGGGCGCGCTGTGGGCGCTGATCCCGGCCTATCTGCAGGCCAAGCGCGGCTCGCACATCGTCATCACCACCATCATGTTCAATTTCATCGCCGCCAGCGTCATGGTCTATGCGCTGGTGGGGATGCTGAAGCCGCCCGGCTCGATGGCGCCGCAGACGCGCACCTTCCTCGAAGGCGCGCAATTGCCGAAGCTCAACTGGGTCATCGAATTGTTCGGCGCCAAAATCCGTTCGGCGCCATTCAACGTCAGTTCCCTGCTGGCGCTAGCCATGGCCTTTCTGGTGTGGGTGCTGATCTGGCGCACGAAGCTCGGCTACGAGATGCGCACCTATGGCCACAGCCCGAAAGCGGCGCGTTATGCCGGCATTTCGGAGATCCGCATCATCATCATTGCGATGATGATCTCGGGCGCGCTGGCCGGCATGATGGCGCTCAACCCGACGATGGGCGACCAGCACAATGTCGCGCTCGAATTCGTTTCGGGCGCCGGTTTCGTCGGCATCGCGGTGGCACTGATGGGACGCCTGCACCCGGTCGGCATCGTGCTGGCGGCGGTCCTGTTCGGCATGCTCTACCAGGGCGGCGCCGAGCTCGCCTTCGAGATGCCGGCGATCAGCCGCGACATGATCGTCATCATCCAGGGCCTTGTGATCCTGTTCGCCGGCGCGCTCGAGCATATGTTCCGGCCCTATGTCCAGGCGCTGTTCGCCTCGCTCAGCCCGAGATCAGTCGGCATGGAAGCGGTCAAGGGGAAGGGCGCCTGAGATGGATTTCTTCAACGCTATCGTGCAGGTCCTGGACTCGACCATCCGCCTTTCGGTCCCCTTGCTGCTCGCCTGCCTCGCCGGCCTCTATTCGGAGCGGGCCGGCGTCTTCGACATCGGGCTCGAGGGCAAGATGCTTGTCGGAGCCTTCGCCGGTGCGGCCGCCGCCTCGGTCTTCCACTCGGCCTATCTCGGCCTCGGCATGGCCATCCTCATCTCGGTCGCCTTCGCGCTGATCCACGGCTTTGCCTCGATCACCCATCGCGGCAACCAGATCGTCTCCGGCGTCGCGATCAATTTCATTGCCGCCGGATCGACGATCATGCTCGGCCAGGCCTGGTTCCAGCAAGGCGGGCGCACGCCGGCGCTGGCCGCCGGCGAGCGCTTCGAGGCAATCATCTGGCCGGGCGCAGAGGCGCTCAGGAGCGTTCCGATTCTCGGGCCGATCTATTCGGAACTCATCTCCGGCCATTCCGTGCTGGTCTATCTCGCCTTCCTGGCCGTGCCGTTCACCTGGTGGGTGCTGTTTCGCACCCGCTTCGGCTTGCGCCTGCGCGCCGTCGGCGAGAACCCGGCCGCGGTCGACACCGCCGGCATATCAGTCGCCTGGCTGCGCTATCGGGCGCTGATCTGCACCGGCGTGCTCACCGGCATTGCCGGAGCCTATCTGTCGATGGTGCAGAATGGCGGCTTCGTGAAGGACATGACCGCCGGCAAGGGCTATATCGCGCTGGCCGCGCTGATCTTCGCCAAATGGAAACCGGTCAACGCCATGTTCGCCTGCCTGCTGTTCGGCTTCCTCGACGCCGCGTCGATCCGCCTGCAAGGCACGCCGCTGCCGCTGATCGGCAAGGTGCCGGTGCAATTCATGCAGGCGCTGCCCTATGTGCTGACCGTCATCCTGCTTGCCGGCTTCATCGGCAAGGCAATCCCGCCGCGCGCCGGCGGCGTGCCTTATGTCAAGGAACGCTGATCTGTTATGGCTCATGATCTGTTCGAAGCGGCGAAAGCCGCCATGGCCAAGGCCTATGCGCCCTATTCGAAATTTCCGGTCGGCGCGGCGTTGCGCACCGAGGACGGCCGTGTCTTTGCCGGCGCCAATGTCGAGATCGCGTCCTATCCGGAGGGCTGGTGCGCCGAAACCACCGCACTTGCCAACTACATCATGGGCGGCGGCGGCAAGATCACGGAAGTCGCCGTGATCGCCGAACGCGTGGCAAAATGCTCGCCCTGCGGCGGCTGCCGGCAGCGGCTGGCGGAATTCTGCCGGCCGGAGACGAAGTTCTATCTCTGCGATGATAGCGGCGTGGTCGAAACCGTGACCATGGGCGAGTTGTTGCCATACGGGTTTGAAGGCGATGTGCTGAAATGAAGGAAGCGCTCGATCACCTCGTCGAAAGGCTGGACGGGCTGGCGCCGACCACCGCCTTGGTGCTGGGGTCAGGGCTTGGCGGGCTTGTCGACCAGGTCGAGGATGCGGTGCGCATCTCCTACGCCGACTTGCCGGGGTTTCCCCGAAGCGGAGTCAGCGGCCATGCCGGCGAGGTGGTGGCGGGGCTCTTTGCCGGCACGCCGGTGCTGATGCTGTCCGGCCGGGCGCATTATTACGAGCACGGCAACGCGGCGGCGATGCGGCCGGCACTCGAGGTGCTCGCCGGCCTCGGCATCTCCAGGCTGATCCTCACCAACGCCGCCGGTTCGGTCGATCCCGGGATGGGCCCGGGCTCGGTGATGCTGATCACCGACCACATCAATTTCTCGGGCTCCAACCCGCTGATCGGCGAACCGAGCGACCGCCGTTTCGTCGGCCTGACCGAAGCCTATGACGCCGGTCTCCGCTCCGCCATCGAGCAGGCGGCGAAGGCCACCGGTACCACGCTGCACAAGGGCGTCTATATGTGGTTCTCCGGCCCATGCTTCGAGACGCCCGCCGAGATCCGCATGGCGCGCGTCATGGGCGCCAACGCGGTCGGAATGTCGACGGTGCCGGAGGTCATTCTCGCCCGCTTCCTTGGGCTGCGCGTCGCCGCCTGTTCGGTCGTGACCAACCTTGCTGCCGGCCTGACCGGAGCCGAGCTGTCGCACCAGGAGACCAAGGACATGGCGCCGGTTGGCGGTGCGCGGCTGGCGACCATTCTGCAGCGTGTTTTTCAGGACGGGCTTCCGGAGCACAGGGTCGACGCCTGATGCTTCCCCAGGAAATCATCCGCCGCAAGCGCGACGGCCAGAAGCTCTCGGCTGAGGAGACAGCGTTCTTTATCGAGGGTCTGACCGCCGGCACAGTCACCGACGCGCAGGTCGGCGCCTTTGCCATGGCGGTGTTCTTCAACGGCATGAGCCGCGACGAGGCGGTGGCGCTGACTATGGCGATGCGCGATTCCGGCGATGTGCTCGACTGGTCGGATCTGCCCGGCCCGGTCACCGACAAGCATTCGACCGGCGGCGTCGGCGACAATGTCTCCTTGATGCTGGCGCCGATCGTCGCTGCCTGCGGCGCCTATGTGCCGATGATTTCCGGCAGGGGTCTGGGCCATACCGGCGGCACGCTGGACAAGATGGATGCCATCCCCGGCTATATCAGCCAGCCGGATGTTGCGCGCTTCCGCAAGACGTTGCTCGAAACCGGCTGCGCCATCATCGGCCAGACCGCCGATCTCGCACCCGCCGACGCCAGGCTCTACGCGATCCGCGATGTGACGGGAACGGTCGAATCGGTGCCGCTGATCACTGCTTCGATCCTGTCGAAGAAGCTGGCCGCCGGCCTCAATTCGCTGGTGCTTGACGTCAAGGTCGGCAACGGGGCCTTCATGGAGAAATCGCGCGACGCAACCGCACTGGCCAACAGCCTGGTCGACGTCGCCAATGGCGCCGGCCTTAAGGCCTCGGCGCTGGTCACCGGCATGAACGAGCCCCTGGCGTCCGCCGCCGGCAATGCGGTCGAGGTGCGCAACGCCGCCGATTTTCTCACCGGCCGCTTTCGCGACCGGCGGCTGGAGGACGTGACGCTGGCGCTGGCCGCCGAGATGCTGCAATCGGCAGGCCTGGTGTCGTCCAACCAGGACGGCCTGCGCCGCGCCGCCGAGACGCTGGCCGGCGGCCGCGCCGCTTCCATCTTCGCGCGCATGGTGGCGGCACTGGGCGGTCCCGTCGACTTTGTCGACAATCCGGAAAAATATCTGCCGAAAGCGGCAACGGAATTCGCGGTCAAGGCGAGCGCGAACGGCTTTGTCACCGGCATCGCGACCCGCGAGATCGGGCTTGCCGTGGTCGGGCTTGGCGGCGGGCGGACGCGGCCCGACGACAGGATCGATCACGCCGTTGGCATCACCAGGCTGTTGCCGGTCGGCGCTGAAGTGCGGGCCGGCGAAGCGCTGGCGCTGGTCCATGCCCGCAATACCGGGGATGCCGAAGCGGCCGCGGCCGCCGTGCTTTCGGCGTATACCATCGGCACTTCCAAACCGGCCACGGAGAAAACCGTCATCCGGCGGATCCTGCCGCGCGGGTAGAGCCATTCCGACGGTATCGGATGGGTTCTATCTTTCTTTGGACCACGATCTTGTCCGAAGACTGGTCCCCAACTTTTCGCTGGCGCGAACCTGCGGTTCGGGATCACGTTCTACTGAACCAGCAGCAGCTTGCCGCCTTCGACCTGGTATTTTTCGAGCCGCTGCAGAAAGCTCATGCCGATCAGGTTGGTGTGCAGCGCCCTGTCGTCGAGCACGACGGCCTCGACGCCCTCGACGGTGATCTTGCCGATCTGCAGGCGATCAATCGTCACCACGGCGGCCTTGATCGCACCATTGGCGGTGTTGACCTGATGGCTGAAGTCCGTCGAATTGAGCGAGATGCCGATCCTGCGCGCGGTCGAGGTGTTGATGGCGACGAGCGTCGCACCGGTGTCGATCATGCCGTCGACCTGGCGATCGTTCAACTTGAAGACCGACATGAAATGCCCGCGCGCGTCCGCGGTGACGACGACCTTGCGGCCGAGCGGCTGCGGCGTTGCCGGCCTGTCCGGGACGGCGGCGAGATTCAGGTTGGTTTGTGTGTCGGCCGGCCTGGCTCCGATGGCGGATTTCAACAGCCGCTCGATTACCTGTGAATTGGACTGATACACGATCGGCAGCGATGCCGACGTTCCGGCAAACACGCCAAGGATGAGGAGCTTGCGCAGCATGGACCGGCCTTTGTGGTTGCCGATCCTTAGTCCGACATGGTGATTGCCGCTTTAACGAGTGCGGAAACCAGCCGTTTGCGTAAACAATCGGTAAACGGATCTATTTGGTGCCGTACATGCGGTCGCCGGCATCGCCGAGACCCGGCATGATGTAGCCCTTTTCGTTGAGTTGGCGGTCGATGGAAGCGGTGAAGACCGGAACATCTGGATGCGCCTGGGTAAACCGCTCGAGGCCCTCTGGTGCCGCCAGCAGGCAGAGGAAGCGGATGTTGGTGGCACCGCGGCCTTTCAGCTTGTCGATCGCCGCGATCGCCGAATTGGCGGTCGCCAGCATCGGGTCGACGACGATCACCAGTCGGTCGGCGAGGTCGCCCGGCGCCTTGAAGAAATACTCGACCGCTTCCAGCGTCTCATGGTCGCGATAGAGGCCGATATGGGCGACACGCGCCGCCGGCACCAGATCGAGCAGGCCTTCGAGCAAGCCGTTGCCGGCGCGCAGCACCGAGGCGAAGACCAGTTTCTTGCCCTCCAGCGTCGGCGCCTCCATCGTTTCGATCGGCGTCTCGATGGTCGTCGTCGTCAGTTCCAGGTTGCGGGTGACCTCGTAGCCGAGCAGCAGCGAGATCTCGCGCAGCAGCCGCCGGAAGCCGGCCGTCGAGGTTTCCTTCTTGCGCATGATGGTCAGCTTGTGCTGGACAAGCGGATGGTCGACGACGGTGACGCCCTTCATGGTGTTCTCCAACTGCGCAAGTGAATGGTGAATGGTGAATAGTGAATAGTGAACTGGTTTGCGAGTCCTTGGTTGCGCGGAAAAACTCGCGGCTGACGGACCGAAGCGCCGGGTGAACCATTCACCATTCACCTGCCCTTGGCGCCGAGCCTGCCCAGCAGCACCGCCCTGGTCTTCCTGTCGACGAAGGCTGCCTCGATGGCCGTCCTGGTGACGGCGGTGAGCGCCTTGTCGTCCATCGCAAAATGCTCGGCAGCGATGTCGTATTCGCGTTTCAGCGAGGTCCAGAAGTAGGGCGGGTCATCGGAGTTGAGCGTCACCTTGCAGCCCGCTGCCCGCAAGGCGGGGAAGGGATGGTCGGCGAAGCTGTCGAAGATTTTCAGGGCGATGTTGGAGCCAGGGCAGCATTCGAGCACGACGCCTTCGTCGGCGATACGCCGCACAAGCTCGGGGTTCTCGATGGCGCGCACGCCATGGCCGATGCGAGACGGGCGGATGTGATCAAGTGCCGCCTCGACGCTCTCCCAGCCCATCAATTCGCCGGCATGGACGGTGATGCCGAGGCCGGCCTCGCGGGCGATCTCGAAGGCCCTGACATAATCTTCCAGGTCGCCTATCCGCTCGTCGCCGGCGACGCCGAAACCGGTGACCAGCGGATGCCCGCAGCGCGCGGCGAAACGCGCCGCCCGCTCGATCGATTCGACACCGAAATTGCGCACGCCGGTGACGATCATGCGGCCTTCGATGCCGGTCTTCGCCTTGGCGCGGGCCATGCCTTCGCCGAGCGCGTCGGTATAGGCCTTCGGCGACAGCCCGGCCTTGCTGGCATGGTCGGGCGAGGTGAAAACCTCGGAATAGATGGCGCCGTCGCGGGCGAGGCTGGTCAGGTAATGATCGGCCAGCCGCGCATAGTCTTCTTCGGTGCGGAACAGGTCCGACGAGAAGTCGTAGGCGGCGAGGAAAGAGGTGAAGTCGCGCCAGACGAAGGAGCCGTCCTGGATGTAAGGCGAGGCATCCTTGCCGTATTTCTCAGCTTGGCGGAGGACGAGTTCAGGCGCCGCTGCCCCTTCGATGTGGCAGTGCAGTTCTGCTTTCAAAGGCATTCAATTATCCCGTCAGGCTTTTTCTTATGACGCAAGTTCCTGTCGGAAAACCGTGTGACACTTTTCCGGAACCTGCTTCGAAGCGCGGCCGAACACCGCGCCTTAAACAATAGCGCCCGCACCATCGATCGGCTATGGTCCCGCCGATTTTATGGCGGATCAAAACGATGTCGGTTGAAAGAACCACTGCTGCGGGCGGCATGGAAACCTCCTATGGTTTCAAGCGGGTAGGGCCAGGCGACAAGCAGTCCCTGGTCAATGATGTTTTCCACAAGGTGGCGAACCGCTACGACCTGATGAACGACCTGATGTCGGCCGGCTTGCATCGATTGTGGAAGGACGCCATGGTCGCCTGGCTCAATCCACCGAAGCGGCCGGGCTGGAGCGTTCTCGACGTTGCCGGCGGCACCGGCGATGTCGCCTTCCGCATCGTCGAGGCGAGCGGCAGGCACGCTCATGCAACGGTTCTCGATATCAACGGCTCGATGCTCGCCGTCGGCCGCGACCGGGCCGAGAAAAAAGGCCTGTCGGCAAATACCGATTTCGTCGAAGCCAATGCCGAGGAACTGCCTTTTGCCGACGCTACTTTCGACGCCTACACCATCGCTTTCGGCATCCGCAACGTGCCGCGCATCGATGTGGCGCTTGCCGAAGCCTATCGCGTGCTGAAGCCTGGCGGGCGCTTTCTCTGCCTTGAATTCTCCGAGGTCGAGATGCCGCTGCTCGACAAGGTCTATGAAGCATGGTCGTTCAACGCCATTCCGCGGATCGGCAAGGTGGTGACCGGCGATGACGAGCCCTATTCCTATCTGGTCGAATCGATCCGCAAGTTTCCCAATCAGCAGAATTTCGCGGCGATGATTTCGCGCGCAGGCTTCGAGCGCGCCTCGTTCCGCAATTATTCCGGCGGCATCGCCGCGCTTCATTCGGGCTGGAAGCTTTGAGGCTGGCCCGCATTTTCCGACGTGCCTTGCGCCAGTTCAGGAAACCGGCAGGGCAAAGCCAGCCATGAGCAGCATCGGCGCTGGTTTCAGGCTCGTGCGGGCCGGCTGGGTGCTTGTGCGCGAGGGCGTCATCGCGGCTTTGCCCGGTGACGAGCTCTTCGGCTTGCCGAAATTCGGCTGGCGCATGGCCCGGCTATTCACCCGCCGTCGGGCGCTTGCCTATGAGCGCGGCGACAGGCTGGCCAAGGCGGTCGTGCGGCTCGGCCCATCCTACGTCAAGCTCGGCCAGTTCCTGGCGACACGGCCGGATGTCGTCGGCAACGATATCGCGCTTGATCTTGCCATGCTGCAGGACAAGATGCAGACCTTTCCCAAGGCCGAGGCCATAGCGGCGATAGAAGCATCGCTCGGACGCAAGGTCGGTGAGCTCTATGCCAGTTTTGGCGAGGCCGTCGCCGCCGCCTCGATCGCCCAGGTCCATACCGCTGAAACCCTGCAGGACGGCGTCGTTAGGCGAGTGGCGGTGAAGGTCATCCGGCCGGGCGTGCGCCGCCGCTTCTTTCGCGATCTCGAAAGCTATTTCCTCGCCGCCCGGCTGCAGGAAAAGTACATCCCGTCGTCGCGCCGGCTGCGGCCGGTCGAGGTGACGGAGACGCTGGCCCAGACTACCAAGATCGAAATGGATTTGAGGCTGGAGGCAGCGGCTTTTTCGGAGCTCGGCGAGAATACCAAGGACGATCCGGGCTTCCGTGTGCCGTCGGTCGACTGGGAGCGCACCGGTCGTGACGTGCTGACCATGGAATGGGTCGACGGCATCAAGATGAACGATATTGCCGGCCTGACCGCCGCCGGCCACGACCTGAAGGCGATTGCCGCCAACCTCGTTCAGTCGTTTCTGCGCCATACGCTGCGTGACGGTTTCTTCCACGCCGACATGCACCCGGGCAACCTGTTTATAGAAGCCAATGGCACCATCGTCGCCGTCGATCTTGGCATTGCCGGCCGGCTCGGCAAAAAGGAGCGCCGCTTCCTCGCCGAAATCCTCTATGGCTTCATCACGCGCGATTACCAGCGCGTCGCCGAGGTGCATTTCGAGGCCGGCTACGTGCCGCGCCAGCACAATGTCGCCGCCTTCGCCCAGGCGATCCGGGCGATCGGCGAACCGATCCACGGCCAGCCTGCCGAGACCATCTCGATGGCCAAGCTGCTGACGCTGCTGTTCGAAGTGACCGACCTCTTCGACATGGCGACGCGGTCCGAGCTGGTGCTGCTGCAGAAGACCATGGTCGTCGTCGAAGGCGTCGCCCGCACGCTCGACCCGGCCTTCAACATGTGGAAGACGTCGGAGCCGGTGGTGAGCGGCTGGATTGCCCGCAACCTCGGCCCGCGCGCCCTGCTGGCCGATGCGCGCGACGGTGCCAACGCGCTGCTGGCGCTGGCCCGCCAGGCACCGGACCTCGCCGCCCGCACCGAGCGGCTGTCGCGTGAGATCGACCTGATGGCCGAACACGGCCTGCGCTTCGACGAAAGGACCGCACGCGCGATCGGCAAGGCCGAGGCGCGCTACACCCGCTCCGGCCGGCTGGCGCTGTGGGTGATCGCATTGACGCTGGTGTATATCGCCTGGCGTATTTTCTAGCGCTTGTTGCAAAGTGATTGCATTGCTATCATTGCACTCAGCAATTCCGGGCAAGGTGCAATCAGATGGCCAGCATCACGATCCGCAACCTTGATGACGAGGTCAAGGACCTGCTGCGCCGACTGGCGGCGGAGAATGGCCGGTCGATGGAAGACCAGGCGCGGGTGATGATCCGCGCAGCGGTCGAAGGTCAGTTCGGTTCGGCCGGTCGCATCGACCAGATCGAGAAAACACTGCGCGAACTGACGAGTTCGCAGAGTCCAGCAGCGCCGGTGGTCGCCGTCTCCAGCCCGCGAGGCATCCTCTCCGGCAAGCGCATCCTGCTGATCATCGGCGGCGGCATCGCCGCCTACAAGGCACTCGACCTGATCCGCCGGCTGCGCGAGCGCGGTGCGGCAGTGCGGGTGGTGATGACCGCGGCGGCGCAGGAGTTCGTCACTACGCTGTCGGCGGGGGCGCTGTCGGCCGACCACGTCTTCACCGAATTGTTCGACCGGCAGGACGAGCACGACATCGGCCATATCAGGCTGTCGCGCGAGGCCGACCTTTTGGTCGTGGCGCCGGCCACCGCCGACCTGATGGCAAAGCTCGCCAATGGCCATGCCAACGACCTTGCCTCGACCGTGCTCATCGCCACCGACAAGCGAGTTTTGGTGGCGCCGGCGATGAACCCGAAAATGTGGGCGCATCCGGCGGTCCGCCGCAACCGTGCGACGCTGAGCAAGGACGGCGTCGCATTCGTCGGCCCGGCGAAGGGCGAGATGGCCGAGAGCAACGAGGTGGGCGAGGGCCGGATGGCCGAGCCGCTGGAGATCGTCGCCGCGATCGAGGCGCTGCTCGACAGCCGGCCAAAGCCGCTGGCGGGCAGGAAGATCATCGTCACCTCCGGGCCGACGCATGAACCGATCGACCCGGTCCGCTACATCGCCAACCGGTCGTCGGGCAAGCAGGGCCACGCCATCGCGGTGGCGCTGGCCAGGCTCGGTGCCGACGTGCGTCTCGTCTCCGGCCCGGTCGGCATTGCCGATCCGGCCGGCGTCGCCACGCTGCACGTCGAAACGGCCGTCGAGATGAAGGACGCCGTCGAGCAGCTGCTGCCGGCCGACGCGGCAGTGTTCGTCGCGGCTGTCGCCGACTGGCGCACTCAAAATTCGGCCGGGGAGAAGATCAAGAAGGTGGCGGGCGAGGGGCCACCGGCGCTGCAGATGGTGGAAAATCCCGATATTCTCGCCGGTGTCGGGCATCACAAAAAGCGGCCGATGCTGGTGGTCGGTTTCGCCGCGGAGACGCAGGACCTGGTCAGGAACGCCGAGGCCAAGCTTGCAAAAAAGGGTGCCGATCTTATCGTTGCCAATGATGTCTCGCATGAAGATGGTTCCCCGGGCGTGATGGGCGGCGACCGCAACAAGGTGCGGATCGTCTCGAAGGCCGGCGTCGAGGAATGGCCGGAGATGAGCAAGGACGAGGTGGCGACGCGGCTCGCGGCGCTGATCGCCGACCGGATGAAGACGGTCGTTGTCTAGTCAATCTCCCCCACGGAGATTGACAGCTTCGCCGGCTTCGTGTCGGTCGCCCCCGAAATCCGCAAGGCGGCAAGGCATCCCAGGATTCCGAGCGGGATAAACGCCAGGAACAGCCAGGCGGCGACACTTGCCGCGGCCTCACGGTTCAGGCCTTCGGAAAAGCCGCTGGCGTTGGCGACGATGCCGGTCAGTGCCGCCCCCACGGCATAACCGATGCGCTGCATGGTCGGCACAGCGGCCGAGGCGATCGTCTGCTCGCCTTCCTTGGCCGATGCCACGATGACACGCGTGACGAACGGCCAGGCGATGCCGAAACCGCCGCCTTGCAGCAAGGCACAAAGCAGGATCAACGGGATAGAGCCGGCCGGCACCGTATAGGCGAAACCGGCGACGCCCGTGGCGATCATCAGCGCCCCGCCGACGATGATCAGCCGCTCGCGTTCCGGCGGCGCATTGGCGACGAGGATCGACAGGATCGACCAGGCGATCGATTCGGCGGCGATGATGTAGCCGGTGGTCAGGATCGGAATGCCGTGCAGGCTGGTCAGAAGCAGCGGACCGTAGACGGTAAAGGAGCAGGTCGCCACCGAAAACGCCGCGACCATGGTCATGCCCGCGCCGACCGGCGAGCGCCACGAGAACAGCCGCGACGGGAACAGGCGCGAGCGCGGCTTCAGTGCGTCGATATAGATAAACAGCGCCAGGCCGATCAGGCCGAGGGTGAGCAGCAGCGACGAGCGCAGCAGGGCGATGTCGACGCCGGCGGTGGCAATCAGCACGACGCTGACGGCGAGGCAGCCAAGCGCCGCAAAGGGAAAGGGCGGCGCCGAGCCGCCCGTCGCCTGCGGCCTTGTCGCTTCAGGTGTATCGAGCACGATGAAGCTTGCCAGCGCCATCGCCGTGCCGCCGAGGGTGAAGACGCCGAAGGCCTAGCGCCAGGACAGCAATTCGGTCATGACCGCGCCGAGCACGGGGCCGCTGAAGGCGGCGACGCCCCAGATCGCCGACATGACGCCGAAAAGCTGCGGCCAGATCGCGCGGGCAAACAGCCGCTCGACCGAGACGAAGGCCAGCGACACCAGCGCGCCGCCACCGAGCCCTTCGATCAGGCGGCCGCAGAGGAACAGCGGCATCGAAGGCGCGGTGGCGCAGACCAGCGCGCCGGCGGCATAGAGCATTGCGGCGACCATCATGTTGGTGCGCAGCGCGACATAGCTCACCAGCCGTCCGGCGGCCGCACCGGCAACGATGGCGCCGAGCTCGTAGATCGCCAGCGACCAGCCGACCAGTTGCACGCCGGCGAGTTCGCCGACCATGGCCGGCATGACCGTTGCCACCATGGTTTCGTTGGTGGCGTGCAGCAGGATGCCGAGGCTGATGAAGCAGAAGCGCGCCAGGTCGCCGCTCGCCCACAGCGCGCGCCAGTCGACCCTGTTTGTGCTTGTCTTGGTCATCCGGTCCCCCAGGCTTTCTCAGACGCTGGTCTGAAGTATTGGAGCGTTCTTCACGTCCAAATGAGTACATGCCGCAGTATGGGAGGACTTCTAGAACCTCAACCGTAGTTGAGATCAAGCGGTCTTGATCGCCGTTGACGTGGCGGATTTCAAAATTGTGCGATGGGGGACGATCACGAGGCGTTGAGATTCTGGTCAGACCGAAGACAAGCAATATTGGATCGCCGCAATCTTCGGTCACGGTAACGGCATGAACACAGTTGCCATGCCGTGATCTTCGAGCGCCCCAACTTTGAACATCAGGGCGGCCCGTCCTCTGCGGAGTGGGCCTGCCGGAATCTATGAGCCTTCGGCAGCTATTCGCAGGCCGACACCTACGCTCCCCGCCGCTCGGGAGCCATGCTGCGCCGTTATTTGAACGAGTGGATCAGGTCGAGCGAGGTGACGGCGACCGCCAGGTTGACGCCGGTCTGTGCCTGGACACTGAGCGGCTGCAGCGAAAAGGCGCTGTCGAGGCCGCCGACCAGGAGATTGGCGCCGCCACCGGTGACCACGCTGGCCTCGGCGTTCACGCCATAGTAGCTGCCGGCAAGGTCGCCTTCATCGTGGTTGCGGGTCGCCGCCAGAACCGCCCATACCAGCTGGCCCTGATGCGTCCGGCCGACATCGACGCCGAGCTTGGAAATCACACCGGTATAGACTTCAGAGGGGCCGCCACGATGCGGACGAAAGACACAGGAAACACCCTTGTTGGAAGTGACGAGATAGGCCGTGCCGCCGTCGATGGTGCAGTCGAGCACGCCGAGCTGGAGTTTGCTGGCGCTGGCGGGAGCGGCAACGACGGTCGTGGCGAGAACAGCGGCACAAGCGAGTTTCTTGATCATGGCAGGGTCCTTTCGAAATTGCCTTGTACAAACGGCTGAGCACGCCGAGCGTTCCGCCGAAAACTTGGCGCCAGCAAGGCGAAGCTAAACGCAGGGTTGTCGGAGTGCGGAAACGGAGGCCCGATTAACCGGCCGCTCAGCCGGCACTGGTGCGGGCCAGGCCGTCCTTGGCCGGCTGGTAGGTCGGATTGAGGTGCACGGCCTCGCGGTAGGATTTCGCGGCCCTGACCTTGTCGCCGCGCCGCTCGTAGATCAACGCCTGGTTGGACCAGGCCTCAGCATTCTTGCCGTCGAGCTTGATCGCCATGTTGAAGTCGGCGAAGGCATTGTCCTCGTCGTTCATGGCAAGGTAGGAGAGGCCGCGCCCGTTGTAAGGCTCGGAGGCGTCCGGCGCCAACGAAATGGCGGTCGAGAAATCCTCGATGGCAAAGGCGTGCTGGCCCTGACTCTGGTAGATCAGGCCGCGATTGTGATAGGCGCGCGCATCGGTCGTGTCGAGCTGGATGGCTTTCTGGAAATCGTTGAAGGCTTCCTGGACCCGGCCCGCCCTGCGGTAGAGATTGCCGCGGCCGATATAGGCGGCGTCATAGTTGGAATTGATCTGGATCGAGCGATTGTAGTCGGCGAGCGCGCTCGCCTGATCGCCGAGGAAGCGCTGGATGAGCGCACGGTTCGAATAGGCCTGGTAAAAATTCGGATTGAGCTGGATGGCGGTGTTGAAGTCCTTCAGCGCCGCCTGGTACTGGCCGCCGCGGCCATAGGCCGAGCCGCGCACATTGTAGGCTTCCGGATCCTGGGGGTTGCGCTGGATCACCGCCGACAGCGAGGAGATGTTCTCGCTCGAGCCTTGCGCCTTGTCGATGTTGTTGAACTCGCCGGTCGGAACACTCTGGCAGCTGGCAAGCGCCATCCCGGAAAGCAGGGCTGCCGTCAGGGCGAGGCCGCGCCACGCGGTTCTGCGCTCTACGGTGATTGCGTCCATGTCTGCCCTGTCCTTACTGCGCCGTCTGGTCCGTTCCCCCTCCGAACCGGCATCTCTCCCAACCGGTCCTCTCGGACCGGGTCGAACTCACAACAAAAAGGTGGCGGCGATTCCGCATCGCGCCACCTTGGATATCCTTGGAAAAGGACGAAAAATTGACGTCAGAACCGCGGCGGACGCGGAGCACCGGCACCGGCAGCACCGGCCGCGACCGGACGCGGCGTCATCGGCAGCAGGCCTTCGCGCTGGGCGCGCTTGCGGGCCAGCTTGCGGGCACGGCGCACGGCTTCCGCCTTTTCACGGGCGCGCTTCTCGGAGGGCTTTTCGTAATGTCCGCGCATCTTCATTTCGCGGAAGATGCCTTCGCGCTGCATCTTTTTCTTGAGCGCGCGAAGCGCCTGATCAACATTGTTGTCGCGGACGAGTACCTGCACGTGCAATCCTGTCTTTCGGGTTTGAAATCAACAGGCAAGCGGCCATAGCCGCAAGCCTCCGCGGCGCGTTACACCACGAATTGGGGCGGCTGATAGCAGAATCAAGGGGCTCTGTCCACAGCCGATTGAGAGGCGGTGCCGTCCGGGCGGGCACGACAGTCCCACATGGCGGCTTGATTTTTTCAATCTGTGAACTATAGTTCACGAGTGACCATCGTTGAGCAAACCGCCGAGTTCCGGGACTGGCTCAAGGGTCTAAACGATATGCGGGCGGCCGAGCGGATTGCGATCCGCGTGGCACGTATCCAGTCCGGACTGATGGGAGACGTGAAGTTCTTCGATGGCATCGGCGAGCTTCGGATAGACTACGGTCCCGGTTACCGACTGTACTTCGTCAAGCGCGGCAGCGCGCTCGTTATCCTGCTCTGCGGCGGCGACAAGTCCTCGCAGAAGCGCGATATCAGGAAGGCCATTGAAATGGCCAAGGAGATCTGAAATGCCCCACGAGACCTTGCCTTTTGATCCTGCCGAACATCTCGGCCGCGCGGAGGCCCAGGCCGAACTTCTTGCCGACGCCTTTGCCACGGGCGATACCGGCTATATCGCGAATGCTCTCGGCATAGTTGCCCGCGCGCGTGGCATGTCCAAGGTGGCGAAAGATGCCGGCGTCACCCGGGAGGCCCTGTACAAGGCACTGAGCCCCGATGGCGACCCGCGCCTCTCGACATTGCTTGGCGTGGTGAAGGCCTTAGGGGTGAAACTCACCGCCGAAAAGACCGAAGCCTGAGGCCGCCGAATCCCGAAACGAAAAAACCCGCCTCGGCGGCGGGTCGCTGGTGTGAATCAGCACCGTAGAGAAATTAATAGCATAGCTGCCGGCACAAAGCAAGAACAAAATTCGCCTTGGGCCAGATAGGCGCCGCTACGCCGTGGCCAGGTGGAGCTGCTCGAAACCCTCGAAGAACTCGCCGTAGTCGCAGGTTATTTCCTCGCCGGCGGCGATGTCGCGGGTCGCGGTGGCCCCGCCATATTGCGAAAAGTCGGTGTTCGGCTTGTCGGCGTGGTTCATGAAGCGGCCATTGTCGACCTCATACACCATGAAGCCCGGCCGGTCCGGACTGGGATAGGCATATCTGTCGAGCAATTCCTTGAGGTGCGGCGGCGCCGTCTCGTATCTTTCCATCGGGATCAGCCGGTCGAAGTCCGGATCGAGCCGCCAGATTTGCGCCCCTTTCCGGATCGGCTCGGCGGCGAACACGCCGACGCCTTCGATTGCGCTTGCAGCGATATAGGTCCTGATCAGCAGCATGTTTCCAACCCGTTTTCGAGGAGAAGACGGAATCGTCAAATCGCCGGGAAAAGCAAGACCGGTTTTTCCGGCATTGCGGCTGGCGGCCGACATTGCGGCTGGCGGGCCGACGCCAACCGCGAAACGCTTCACGTGCGGGTGATCGAGACACCGCCGTCGGCGAACAGTGCCGTGCCGGTGGTGAAGCTCGATGCATCGGAAGCCAGGTAAAGCGCCGAGCGGGCGATCTCCTCTGGCTCGGCGACGCGCTTCAAGGCATGCAGGTTTTCGACGAACGCCCGCGATTCAGGTGTGTTGAATGTCGCCGAAGGCGTGTCGGTGCCGCCCGGCAGCAGCGCGTTGACCCGGACGCCCTTGGCGCCAAATTCGGCGGCCAGCACCTGCGTCAATCCGATCAGTCCGGCCTTGCTCGCGGCATAGCTGGTCATGCCGGGCATGCCGACCGTGTAGCCGACGAAGGTTGAGGTGAAGATCAACGAGCCGCCGCCGCGTTCGACCATCGCCGGCACCTGGTATTTCGCGCCGAGAAAGGCGCTGGTCAGATTGGTATCGAGTGTCTCGCGCCAGCCCTCCAGCGACAGCTCAGAAACCGGCCCCATCCTGCCGACGGAGCCGGCATTGTTGAAGGCGATGTCGAGCCCGCCGAATTTCTCGACCGCCAGGTCGACCAGGACTTTCGCGTAGGCCTCGTCACGGACATCGCCGGCAAGAGCGATAGCCGTGCCGTCGGCGTCTTCGATTTCGGCAACCAGCGCATCGAGTTCCGCCTGGCGGCGGGCGGCGACGACGAGCCTGGCGCCTTCCTCGGCAAAGAGCTTTGCCGTGGCGCGGCCGATGCCGGAACTGGCGCCGGTGACGATGGCGACTTTGTTGGTGAGTGTGAACATTTTCTGCATCCTTTTTTCGCGCCGGTTCTGGCCGGCAATTGGATGCTTGGTCGCAAATCGGGGCGGTGCGGACCACCCGATACTTGCGCTGTTTTCAACAGCGCTCCTTGACGTCCGTTGGCCACCAAGTTACGGATCATCATCCAAAACTCGCGGGTGGACGCGCCACCCATTCCAATGACCCCCCAAGACATAATGATCAAGTTGTTGGCCCCCGGCTTCGAGGGCGACAGCGAGTTGACGATCGCCCTTCAATCGGAATTTGGCAAAGGCTTTCCCCTTGAAAACCTCCGGCCGCTGCTGACGTCCGGCAACCTTCATACACAGGCCGCTGCCGCGTACTTGGTGGCCGAAGCCAATTCCAAAATGAGTTACAAGATGAATTGCGTCGTCGCGGAGATCGCCGATCTGCTCGACAGTGAATCTTCGGGTATCCGGTTCGACGCGATCGAGGCGCTTCTGGGATGCACGACGCCGGCCGATGGAGCCGTTCTCGGTCGCCTCATGCTGCGGCTGGATGACGAACATGCCGGTGTGCGGTGGAGGGTCGTCCAGTTCATCTGCCTTGCGGAGCGCTGGCAGCTAAGGCTTGCGGTGGAAAATGCCGCTACCCTGCGTCCGGACTCGGCTTTCAAGACACTGGTCAATGCTTATGGTCAATATAACATGCCGAGCGCCAAGGACCTGCCACGGTTGCTCGCGCATCCGGATGCCGTGTTGAGGCGCTTTGCTGCGGCAGTGGCTATTAGGCCGCGCCAGGTGATCGTCGAGCGCTTCGTGGCCATGGTGGAGCAGTCAGACGATGCGGAAATTCGTAAAATCGCCGCCGATTGCCGTGAGGGTTATTTGCGGCCGATCTATGCAATCGGGCCGTGCATCCTGAAGCGTGCTCCGGCTGACCCGTCAAAAGGCGAAGCTCAGAACAGCGATCAGTGAAAGCACGGCGCAAAACGGCAAGCGCCGTCGCAAACGGTGCAAGGCGACTATTGCCTGAGCAGCCAGCCGAGCCGATCGAGCGAAAATGCGTAGCTGACGGCGATCAGCAGGGCGACGGCAATGCCGGCTGTCGTGTAACCGGCCAGGTGGAATCCGGCAGCGCCGCCGAACAGGATGACGAGCTCGAGCACCAGCCGCACACCGCCCGGCACCGGAACCGGCGCCCGCCCCGACCGGCTCGGATCGTTCGGCACCGCGAAGATTCCCCAGAGCGCGGCGGCAACGAACGGCAATGACATGGCAAGGATCCAGCGCCACATGCCCGCTGAGAGGCTCCAGCCCGCCATGCCGAGGCCGAGCAAAGCGGCGAGCTCCAGCAAGAAGCGCAATGTCAGATTCCACCAGACGTTACCCACCGCCATAATCCTCCGATCGTCAGGCGACGGATAGCGGTGGAAGGCAATTGCATCAACCTGCCGGATGCGGCTTTTTCACCACGGCGCAAAACGGCAAGCGCCGTCGCAAACAGTGCAAGGCTGGCAGCACGGCTTCGCTAGTGATACAAGCTCGCGCGCCGGGGTTCGAGTGGATGCCCGGCCGTCATTTGCGAGGCCTGCGACGTTGAAGAAATACTCGGTATTCGCCATCGCCCGCGAGGCCATGCGCGGTCACAAGGGCTGGGAGGAACAATGGTCCTCGCCGGAGCCGAAGAAGGAGTACGACGTCATCATCGTCGGCGCCGGCGGCCACGGCCTGGCCACCGCCTATTATCTCGCCACCGTGCACGGCATCACCAACGTCGCGGTATTGGAAAAAGGCTGGCTGGGCGGCGGCAATACCGGGCGCAACACCACCATCATCCGCTCGAACTATCTCTACGACGAGAGCGCCGGCATCTACGATCATGCGCTGAAGCTGTGGGACGGGCTCAGCCAGGAGCTCAACTACAACGTCATGTATTCGCCGCGCGGCGTCATGATGCTCGCCCATAACATCCATGACATCCAGGTCCTGAAGCGGCACGTCCATGCCAACCGGCTGAACGGCATCGACAATGAATGGCTGACGCCGGAGCAGGCCAAGGAATTCTGCCCGCCGCTCAACATTTCGCGCAATGCGCGCTATCCGGTGATGGGCGCCTCCCTGCAGCGCCGCGGCGGCACGGCGCGGCACGATGCCGTCGCCTGGGGCTATGCGCGCGGCGCCTCGGCGCGCGGCGTCCACATCATCCAGAATTGCGAGGTCACCGGCGTCAAACGGGCGCCGAACGGCGCGGTCACCGGTGTCGAGACGACGCGCGGCTTCATCGGTGCCAGGAAGGTCGGCGTGGTTGCCGCCGGGCACTCATCGGTGATCATGAACATGGCTGGCGTGCGCATGCCGCTGGAAAGCTATCCGCTGCAGGCGCTGGTGTCGGAGCCGGTCAAGCCGGTGGTGCCTTGCGTGGTGATGTCGAACACCGTGCATGCCTATATCTCGCAGTCCGACAAGGGCGAACTGGTCATCGGCGCCGGCACCGACCAATATGTCTCCTATTCGCAGACCGGCGGGCTGCACATTTTGCAGCATACGCTGGACGCCATCTGCGAGATGTTCCCGATCTTCACGCGCATGAAGATGCTGCGCTCATGGGGCGGCATCGTCGATGTGACGCCGGACCGTTCGCCGATCCTGGCCAAGACGCCGGTGCCCGGCCTCTATGTCAATTGCGGCTGGGGCACAGGCGGCTTCAAGGCGACGCCGGGTTCGGGCCATGTCTTTGCCCATACGATCGCCAGAGACGATCCGCACCCGATCAACGCGCCCTTCACCATCGAGCGCTTCCGCACCGGCCGCCTCATCGACGAGGCGGCGGCGGCAGCGGTGGCGCACTGATGATGACCGAGATGGCCGTCGCCATGCCGCTGATGCTCGCCGGCGAGCAAGGCCCGTTCCATATCCCCACGCCAGAGGAGGTGCGCCTGCAGCCCATCAGCCGCGCCGGCAATGAAGCAGATTGGCCGTTTTCCGTCGACGAGGGTGTACTCGCCTGCGCCTGGAGCGCCGGTCAGAGAGTGGTCACCTTTATGGAGAACCGGCCAGCCGATCTCGAGGAGGGCGAAAAATTCGAGCGGCGCTACGTCATCGTGACGACCGAACCGATGACGCTTTCGGTCGGCAATATGGCGTATCGCGACCTTTTCCGCCCGGTAGCCAGCATCGAGGAGCGCATCCGGCTGGTCGCGCCCTTCGTGACGATGGGCCAGAGGCTTTGCGACCAACCTGCCGGCGCTCGCGTCGGCCACGGCGAACTGTAGGACCAACCATGCTTCTCATCCGCTGCCCCTATTGCGAGGAAGAGCGTCCGGAGCTCGAATTCCGCAACGCCGGCGAGGCGCATATCGCGCGTTCCCCAAACATCGCCAGCGAGAGCGACGACGATTTTGAAAAGTTCTTCTTCATCCGCTCAAACCCCAAGGGGATCATCTATGAGCGCTGGCGGCACATGCATGGCTGCGCGCGGTTCTTCAACGCCGTGCGCGACACCGTCAGCGACAGGTTCCTGATGACCTACAAGGCCGGCGAGCCGAAGCCCGTAAAGCTGCCGGGAGCCGCCAAATGAGCGCCACGTTCCGCATTGCCGGCGCCGGGCGGCTCAAACAGGCAAAGATAGCTGGCTTCAGCTTCGACGGCCGCCCCTATACCGGCATCGAGGGCGATACGTTGGCCTCGGCGCTGCTTGCAAACGGCGTCCATCTCGTCGGCCGCTCGTTCAAGTACCACCGGCCGCGCGGTTTTCTGTCGGCCGGCGCCGAAGAGCCGAACGCGCTGGTCGAGATCAAGCGCGACGCGGCACGCAAGACGCCGAACGTGCGTGCCACGGTGCAGGAGCTCTATGACGGATTGACCGCACAGTCGCAGAACCGATGGCCGTCGCTCGCTTTCGACGTCGGTGCGGTCAGCAGTATTGCCTCGCCGATGCTTTCGGCCGGCTTCTACTACAAGACCTTCATGTGGCCGAAGGCTGCGTGGAAAAACCTCTACGAACCCAAGATCCGCGCCGCCGCCGGTCTTGGCGTCGCTCCTGACCAGCCGGATCCCGACCAGTATTCGGCGCGCTTCGCCCATTGCGAGGTGCTGGTGCTTGGCGGCGGTGCCGCGGGCATCGCCGCGGCATTGGCCGCGGCCGAGACCGGCGCGCGCGTCATCCTTGCCGACGAGCAGGCGGAATTCGGCGGCAACCTGCGCTTCGAGAGCGGCGCGAAGATCGAAGGCCAGGACGGTTTTTCCTGGGCGCAATCGGCTCTCGCCAAGTTGAGCGCGATGGACAATGTCCGCGTGCTGACGCGTACCACGGCCTTCGGCTATTACGCGCAGAATTTCGTCGGGCTGGTCGAGCGCGTCAGCGACCATCTGCAGAACCCCGGCCGCGACCTTCCGCGCGAGCGGCTGTGGCAGGTTCGCGCCAAACGCGTGGTGCTGGCGACCGGCGCCATCGAGCGCCACATGGTGTTTGCCGACAACGACCGGCCGGGCATCATGCTGGCGTCGGCGGCGCGCACCTATCTCAACCATTATGGCGTCGCCGTCGGCAGGAATGTCGGCGTCTATACGGCGAACGATTCCGCCTATGCGGCGGCGATCGACCTGAAAAAGGCCGGCATCAACGTAGCGGCGATCGTCGACCTGCGCGACAACCCGACCGGGCCGGCGATCGACGAGGCGAGGGCGCTCGGCATCGAGGTCAATTTCGGCCGCGCGGTGATCCGCGCCGGCGGCAAATTGCGGGTGTCGTCGATGACTGTGCAGCCGAAGAATGGCGGCGGCGAGCGCACCATCCCGGTTGACGCGATTCTGATGTCGGCCGGCTGGACGCCATCGGTGCATCTGTTCTCGCAATCGCGCGGCAAGGTCGCCTTCAATGACGAGACCAAGCGCTTCGTGCCCGGAATCTATGCGCAGGACTGCGTCTCGGTCGGCGCCTGCAACGGTACCGACGGGCTGTCGGCGACGATCGACGAGGCCTATGCAGCGGGCGCCAAGGCGGCCAAGGACGCCGGCAGCAGGCCGGCCAAGGGCACCAAGCCGAAGGTCGACGCCGGCGAGAGCTGGTCGCGCGGCATGCTGGGTGCAGCACCCGGTGCCGGATCGGATACGACGGTCAAGGCCTTTGTCGACTTCCAGAACGACGTCACCGCTAAGGACATCCGCCAGGCAGTGCATGAGGGCATGCGCTCGATCGAGCACGTCAAGCGCTTCACCACCAATGGCATGGCGACCGACCAGGGCAAGACCTCCAACATGCACGGCCTGGCGATTGCCGCCGAGACGCTGGGCAAGCCGATCCCGCAGGTCGGGCTGACGACGTTCCGGGCGCCCTATACGCCGGTGACATTCGGCTCGATCGTCGGCCACGCGCGGGGTCCCCTGTTCGACCCGACCCGCAAGACGGCGATCCATCCCTGGGCCGAGCGCCAGGGCGCTGTATTCGAGGATGTCGGCCAATGGAAGCGCGCCTGGTATTTCCCGAAGCCGGGCGAGGACATACATGCCGCCGTCGACCGCGAATGCGTCACGGTGCGCAAGACGGCCGGCCTGTTTGACGCCTCGACGCTGGGCAAGATCGAGGTGGTCGGGCCGGATGCGGCCAAATTCATGGAACTGCTCTACACCAATCCATGGGAGAAGCTCGAGCCCGGCCGCTGCCGTTACGGCATCATGCTGCGCGAGGACGGCTTCATCTATGACGACGGTGTCGTCGGCAGGCTTGCACCCGACCGTTTCCATGTGACGACGACGACCGGCGGCGCGCCGCGCGTCATGAACCATATGGAGGACTATCTCCAGACGGAGTTCCCGCACCTCAACGTCTGGCTGACCTCGATCACCGAGCAATGGGCGGTCATTGCCGTACAGGGACCGAAGTCTCGCGAGATCATCGCGCCGCTGGTCGAGGGCATCGACATGTCAGACGAGGCGCTGCCGCATATGTCGGTGCGCGAAGGCAGGATCTGCGGCGTGCCGACAAGGCTGTTTCGCATGTCGTTCAGCGGTGAGCGCGGCTTCGAGGTCAACGTGCCGGCCGATTATGGCGAGGCGGTCTGGGAAGCGCTATGGGCCGAGGGCCAGAAGCACGGAGCCTGTGCCTACGGCACCGAGTCGATGCATGTGCTGCGCGCCGAAAAGGGCTACATCATCGTCGGCCAGGATACCGACGGGACGGTGACGCCGAACGATGCCGGGCTCGACTGGGCCGTCGGCAAGAAGAAGACCGATTTCGTCGGCATTCGCGGCATGGCGCGGCCGGACCTGGTCGCCAAGGGCCGCAAGCAGCTTGTCGGCCTGAAGACCAGGGATCCCAAGGTGGTGCTGGAGGAGGGCGCGCAGATCGTCGCGGACCCGAAGCAGGCAATCCCGATGAAGATGATTGGCCATGTCACCTCGAGCTATTGGTCGCAAAATTGCGGCCGCTCGATCGCGCTGGGGCTGGTCGCCGGCGGCCGCGATCGCACGGGCGAGACGCTCTATGTGCCGATGCCGGACGGGATGATCGAGGTGGAGGTCACCGGCATGGTGTTCTTCGACGAGAAGGGGGAGCGCCTCAATGGCTAAAGCCGCTTTGAAGGCTAAAGCCGCTTTGAAAACCGACGCCGCCGGACCCTCAGTCGAACGCCGTCCAGCTCTCGCCGGCCAGTCGCTTTCCGCCGCCGGCGTTACACTTGCCGTGCTGCCGCCGGCCGAGCGCATATCGCTGCGCGCGCCGGAAGCCTCGATTGCGGCACTTTCGAAAGCGCTCGGCGTCGTCCTGCCGCAAAGGCCGAAAACCTCGGCGGCAAAGGCCGGACGCACGGCCTTGTGGCTCGGGCCGGACGAATGGCTGGTCATCGACGAGAGCGGAAAAGATCCGCTCGCCGACTGCGCCAGCATTTCCGTACTGCATTCGGCGGTCGGCATCTCGCACCGCAACGTCGCCATATCGGTTACCGGTCCGGCTGCCGCGGCGACGATCAATGCCGGCTGCCCGCAGGATCTGTCGCTCGACGTCTTTCCGGTCGGGGCGGCGTCGCGTACCATTCTCGGCAAGGTCGAAATCGTGCTGTTGCGCACGGCGGCCGACGCGTTCCGCGTCGAATGCTGGCGTTCCTTTTCCGATTATGTCTTTACTTTTCTGTCGGAGGCGGCGCGCGACGCGGCAGCATAGGCATGTTCGCCGCGCCCGCCCGTTCTGCGACAGCGAGCCGAGGGAGAACGCAAATGCCGCCGAACTCCGCGCCGAAGTCGCCGGTCAAGACGCCGGCCGTGCGCTCTTTCGAAGACGAGCAGCGCACTGGGACGGATATCGAAGAGGAACTCGAGGAAGGCCTCGAGGATACATTCCCGGCCAGCGATCCGGTATCGATCACCGGAACGGCCATTCCCGGCGCACCGGCAAGACCCGGCAAGCCCAAAAGGGTGGTGGGACAGAAGCGCAAGAAGTGATCTGCGCGGGGTGACAAAAAGCAGGGCTGAGGCAGCACGATGGGCGGCCGGTAATTGCTGCCGCCCTTTCGGTTCATCACCGCGTGTTGTCGCCCGTCGGCTCAGAAGCTGCTTGGCACGATCCACGGGTCGATGCCGATGCCGAGCCTCGGGCCCTTGCTGCCGGCCTTGTGGGCCGCGGCATCGGCGTTTTCAAGCGATCCGGTCGGCGCGCAATCGAGCTTCACATCAGCCTTGGTGTCGATGCAGGCCGCTTCTTGCTTGCCTGTCTGACTGCTGCCGGCAAATGCGGCGCTAGAGAGCGCCAGCAGGGCGGCGAGCGTGAGGATTGCCTTCTTCATCGTCGGTCTCCGGTTCAGCTATTGAATTTCTCGTACTTGTACGGTATTGCGTACAGATACGCCCTGGACTCCCGATGTTCAAGCAGAATCATACGCGTACGGAGAATTGCCGAACGCTCGGCGCTGTGGCGCGGATCGTTCGGAGAAGATCCTGCAGATCGGGAGGAGCGCCGCTCTTCAGCAGTTGACGGGCGGCGTGAGCGGCGCAATCTCGTGCGCGGCGATGGCTTCGAGCATGATGTCGCCGATCCGTGTGATGAACGTCGTCTGGTCGCCGAACGGGTAGAACGGGAAGGTGATCAGCAGCGAGATGGCGCCGTGGCCGACCGCCCACAGCATGGTGGCGATGGCGCGTGGATCGCCTTTGAGCCTGCCGGCGGCAACGCAGGCTTCGACCCTCTCGATCAGCACTTTCATCGCCGGGTTGCCGCCTTCCATCTCGGCAAAGGTCTTGCCGGTCGGCGGCTTGACTTTTTCGGTCATGAAGACGGTGCGGTACTCGTTGGGATTTTCCAGCCCGAAGGCGGCGTATTCGACAAGCACCGCCTTGAGCGCCTCGATCGGGTCGTCGGCCGTATGATTTGCGATGCGCCTGGCCAGGGTCTCGAAGGCATCCTCGGCCAGCGCGAACAGGATGTCCTGCTTGTCGGCGAAATAGGAATAGACCGACATCGGCGCATAGCCGACGCGCTTGGCGAGCTTGCGGATGGTGAGGCCGTCATAGCCTTCTTCCTGGACAAGCTTGTGCGCGGCGTCGACAAGTTCGGAACGCAGTTCGGCCTTTTGTTTTTCGCGGCGCTCCTGGACGCTTAGCTGCAACTTTCTACTGCCTTATGACTGATGCTGGATGCAGCATATATACGCTGTACGGCGTCGGGCAAGGGCGGTGTGAAGCAGAGGCTTGACCTCACAAAACGATGTAACCAGGCAATAAAGCCGGCAACATCGGACTGTTACAGACAAAGACTAATTCGCGGCTCTGCAAAAATTTCGTTTCGGGAGGCCGTTATGACCGGAACTGAGCTTTCGTCCGGCGTGCCGGACGTGGACCCGCTTTCTCATCGCGCCAGGATGGCGCTCAGGCGCGTCGTCATGGTCGCATGGCTGGCGATCGCGCTCGGCTTCGCCATGGAAGCTCTCATTCTGACCGTCAGATTTGCGGCAGGTGCCTACCCGGCGACGACGCAGGTTCTGATCGAACTGGCGCAAGGCGTGACCTGGTCGTTCTTCGTCTGCGCGGGCGTCAGCCTCGGCACGGCGCTCACCAAGGTGCGAGCCTCGCTCGGTGGCCTGATCGGTGCGATTTCGGCGCCACTGGCGATGGGCATCGCCAAAGGGACGCAAAAGGTTATGGTCAGCGCGCTGGACGCGGCGGCAAAGCCGGCCATCCTGTCGCTCACGACGCTCGGTGTGCTGCGGGCGATCGAATACGGGCTGCTCGGCTGGGCACTGGCGTCGCTGGCATCGAAGGAAGAACCGCGTCCGCTCCATTTCGCGCTGGCAGGCGCCCTGATAGGCGCGGTATTCGGCGGCGGCATCACGGTGCTGACCATCGAGACGGCCGCGGCGAACGACGCTGCTCTCGCAATGCCACAGGCGATCGCAACCGGCCTCAACGAGATCGTGTTCCCAATCGGTTGTTCACTGGTCGTCTACATTGCGCTGCAGGTCAGCCGTCACATGAAGTACGTCGCGGCCGAAGCCAAATAGATTTGGCACAGATAGATTTGGGCTTCTCCGCCCGACGAGAGTCAGACCGCTTCCGGCTGGCGTTCGATCAGCGTCAGCGTCAGCCAGCGCGCGGTCAGCGCCGGTTTTTTCGAGCCCTCGATCTCGATCGTCACGTCGTGCGCCGTCTGCACCCACCCCGACGGCCTGACCTTGACGTCGGCCAGCACGAAACGGGTGCGGATGCGCGAGCCGGTCTTCACCGGCGCCAGGAAGCGCAGCGAATCGAAGCCGTGATTGACGCCCATTTTGCTGTTTTCCAGCGGCGGCATGGTTTCGAAGGTCATCGCCGACAACAGCGAAAGCGACAGGAAGCCATGCGCGATGGTGCCGCCGAACGGCGTTTCGCGGCTGGCACGTTCCGGATCGCAATGGATGAACTGATGGTCGTCGGTGGCATCGGCGAACTGGTCGATCATGCGCTGGGTGACGACCCGCCATGGCGACACGCCGACTTCCTTGCCGACGTTGGCCAGAAGCACATCGAGACTGATCGGTTCCACGCTGATGTCCTCCATCTTCACCCCCGGCATTTCACTCGCCGGATGGCGTGCGTCTCATTCCTTGAACAATGTCAGCCCGTGTTGCACCGACTGCCCGCCATCGATCGGCAGGATGGCGCCGGTGACATAGCTGCCGGCCCGGCTGCACAAATAGAGCGTTGCGCCGGCAATGTCATCCGGTGCGCCGATGCGGCCGATCGGAACGTAGTTGCCGATATGTCTTGCCTGGTCCTCGGTGCCGGTGGCGAAGGCCGTCATCCGGCTCCGGAAAGGGCCAGGCGCAAAGGCGTTGACGGTGATGCGGCGGGCGGCGAACTCGATCGCCAGGATGCGCGTCAGATGGTGAACCGCGGCCTTCGAGGCCGAGTAGGAGTAGGCATCTTCGGCCAAAGGCTGCGTGCCCATCACCGATCCGAGGTTGATCACCCGGGCCGGGTCGGCATCGCTGGCGGCGGCCTCGAGCAGAGGCAGCAATTCGCGCGTCAGGTGGAAGACCGCGGTGACGTTGACGCCGAACACCTTGGCCCAGGCATGGTAGGGAAAGCTTTCCAGCGGCGCGCCCCAGGAGATGCCGGCATTGTTGACCAGGATATGCAGCCGCTCGGTCCGCGCCCTGACCTCGGCCACAAGCGCCGCAATGCCGGCCTCGCTGGAGACGTCGCCGGCAAAACCTTCCGCCCGGCCGGATGCGCCAAGTCCGTTCAACTCGCCGGCAACCTTGGCGCAGTCCTCGCCCTTGCGCGAGGCAATCATCACCGAGGCGCCAGCCATGACCAGAGCGGTCGCCGCCATGCGGCCGATGCCGGTCGCGGCGCCGGTGACCAGCGCTGTCTTGCGGGCGACTGAGAACAGCTCGTCCAGATAGCTCATCGTACCCTCCGCGCAGTTCACCGCGCTTTGGTTCAAGGAAGCGGCTTCACGTCGACAAGGCTAGCCGAACTTCGATCATGCTTGCCATGGGTAAAGTAGCTGGGGTGGGGCACGCTTAGCGGCTGAATGGTTAAGCCCGAAATGCAAGGTGGTGATTCGGCCGTGACATGGGTCGGATGAATGATGCGGCCGTGCCCGTTAGCGAGCACCTTGGTAAGCGGTTCATTTCGCACGTGAACCAGTCGTCATTACTCCTCCGCCCCAGCCGCAGGCGGGTCTTGAGGAGTTGGGAGGTGGCCGAGCAGTGGGGCGGGACTGATATTCGCAGTCGTGGACGGGGACTATGCTGTCGGGGGGAAAGCCATGGGTAAGAAACAACGCACCGTCCTGCTGACAGCGGTGGTTGCGACTGTCTTCGGCGTCCTTTTGCTGATCCTGATCCTGCAGATGATCAGTTTTCTAGTGGACTAGAGCGAAGCGAAAGGCGTGCCTTTCCGGAGGGGCTCTACCGCAGGCTTTCCAGTTCGCGGATGCGTTTGGCGCCGTCGGCTTCGAGCTGCCTTGTGACCGCGCCGATCAGCGCTTCGGCAACGACGAAAAGCGCGGCGGATGAGTCCCAGGCCGAAGGCACGGCGGTGCGCCCGGCGATGACATGGCGGGCGAAGCGGGCGATCGGCGACAGCCACTGGTCGGTAAACAGCACGATCTGCACGCCGCGCTGGTTGGCCGTCTCGGCGAAACGGACCAGGCTGTCCTGATAGCGCCTGATGTCGAAGATCACCAGCACGTCGCGCTTGCCCATGTCGATCAGTCGGTCGCGCCAGACGCTTTCCTGCCCGCCGAGGTGAAAAACGTTGGGCTGGATGATGGCGAGGTGGGCGGCCATGTAGCGCGCCAGCGGGTCGGTGAAGCGGCCGCCGATCAGGAATGTCTTGCCGCGCCGGTCGGCTAGCTTGGCGACGATGTCGGCAAGCTGTTTGTCCGAGAGATGCCGGAATGTCTCGCGCATGTTGTCGAGGGTCGCCTCCAGCATCGGCGACACGGCGCTGCTGCCCTGCGATGGCGGATTGAGCGTGCGCGAAGCCGGCGACTGCAATTGCGCCGCCAGCTCGTCTTGCAGCGCCGACTGGAATTCCGGATAGTTCTGGAAGCCGAGCCGGGCGACGAAACGCAGGATCGTCGGCGATGATACGCCGGCCGTAGCCGAGAATTCGGCGACTGTCTTCAGCCCGATCAGCGGATAGCTGGCGATCAGCGCTTGCGCTGCGCGCCGCTCGCCGGCCGGCATGGTGCCGATACGGTCGGAGATCAGTTCGGCAATGCTCGAAACCATGCTTT
Source organism: Mesorhizobium sp. M1088 (assembly GCF_040318575.1). Classification (NCBI taxonomy): domain Bacteria; kingdom Pseudomonadati; phylum Pseudomonadota; class Alphaproteobacteria; order Hyphomicrobiales; family Phyllobacteriaceae; genus Mesorhizobium; species Mesorhizobium sp. M1088. The sequence goes on from NZ_JAMYMO010000008.1 coordinate 165,180, forward strand.
TTCCCCACCCTGGCCGTGCCGTTAGCGCATTATCGAAATCGCGTTTGACAAAGCCGGCCAAACTGTATGAAATCATCCGCAGGGACGCAATGAGGCAAAATACGTAACATACGATACAGCGCTCCCCGGGGACAGCAGACAATGGAGACAGCACGGCCCGCCAGCCTTGCATCGCCTGAAACCGTAAGGGTGACGAACCCCGGCGGATCAAGCCCTTTCGTGCTGACCTGCGACCACGCCTCCAATTTCCTGCCACCGGAATTCGGAACGCTCGGCCTTGCCGCCGAGGAACTTTCCCGCCACATCGCCTGGGATCCCGGCGCCTTGCCGGTGGCGCGCCGGATGGCCGAGGTGCTTGATGCGACGCTGGTCGAGACCTGCGTCTCGCGGCTCGTCATCGACTGCAACCGGCCGATCGACGCGCCGGACCTGATAGTGACGGTCAGCGCCAGCGAAAAAACCGTGATCCCGGCCAACCAGGGGCTTTCCGCCGACCAGCGGGAGGCGCGCATCGCTCTGGCGTGGCGGCCGTTTCACGAGAGGATCGCAACGGTCATCGACGAGCGCCTGGCGGCCGGGCGGGAGACCAGGCTGGTCTCGATCCATTCCTTCACGCCGGTATACAAGGGCAAGAGCCGGCCCTGGCACATAGGCATCATCCATGACGAGGATGGTCGGTTGGCGGCGCCGCTGATCGCGGCGCTGAAGCGGCTCGCCGGCGTAACGGTCGGCGTCAATGAACCCTATTCGCCGGCCGACCGCGTCTATTTCACACTGGAACGCCATGCCCGCTCGCGCGGGCTGGCCTGCGCAATGATTGAAATCCGCAACGACGAGATCGCCGGCGCAGCCGGGCAGCGGAAATGGGCGGATCTGCTCGCAGGTATTTTTCTCAATCTGGAGCCCGAAGCGGCCAAGGCCTCCAGACCAAGCGCCGTCGGAAAGTCAGTTCAATCGGCCAGCTAAGAAACCAAAAGGGGACTTTAAAATGGTAGCACCGGGTTACAGCGAAGTTGACAAGAAGGAGGACCTGAAAGTTCTCCACGGAATGGGCTATGCTCAGGAACTGTCGCGAAGCATGAGCCGCTTCTCGAATTTCGCGATCTCGTTCTCGATCATCTGCATCCTCTCAGGCGGCATCAATTCCTTCGCGCAAGCGACGTCGTCCATCGGTGGCGCCGGCGCTGGCATCGGCTGGATCGTCGGGTGCATGGTTTCGGGATTTTTCGCGCTCGCCATGGCCCAGATCGCCTCTGCATTTCCGACCGCCGGCGGCCTCTATCACTGGGCATCCATCCTAGGGAACCGTTTCACTGGCTGGCTCACCGCATGGCTCAATCTGCTCGGCCTGATCACCGTGCTCGGCGCCATCAACATCGGTACTGCTTTCTTCTTCGTCGGCACTTTCGGCGGAGCCTTCGGCATGACTGGCACGCCTGGTGAGATCGTCGGGTTTGTCGCCTTCATCACCGTGTTGCAGGCGCTGCTCAATCATTTCGGCATCAAATTGACGGCTATGTTGACGGACGCCTCCGGCTTCCTGATCCTGGCAACGACAGCCGTGCTGATCGTCGCCTGCCTGATGTTTGCTCCAGCGATCGACATCACGCGGCTGTGGACGTTCACGAACTATTCGGGTGATGCCGGCGGCGGTGTTTTCCCGCAGTCCGATTCCATGACGTATCTCTTCCTGCTCTGCCTGCTGCTGCCGGTGTACACCATCACTGGCTATGACGCGTCGGCGCATACTTCGGAAGAAACGTTGAGGGCGGCGCACTCGGTTCCGCGGGCAATCGTTTCGTCCGTAGTCTGGTCGTCGCTGATCGGCTGGGTGATGCTGTGCGCGATCGTACTGGCGATTCCGGATCTGGCGGCCGGCGCCAAGCAGGGCTGGAGCGTGTTCTTCGCCACGATGGACGCGATCTTGCCGGCGTGGCTGAAGACACTGCTCTATCTGGGCATCCTGATCGCGCAGTTCCTCTGCGGTCTGGCAACGGTCACCTCTGCCTCGCGCATGCTTTTCGCCTTCTCGCGTGACGGCGGCATGCCGGTCGGCTCGGCCTCGCTAGCCAAGGTCAGCCCGACCTGGCGCACGCCGGTCAATGCGATTTGGACGGCTGCTGTGCTCGAGGTAATCTATGTCTTTCTTGCCCAGTTCATCTCGGTCGGCGGCACGAACATCTATACCATCGTCGTCAATTCGACATTGGTGTTCCTGTTTCTGTCCTTCATCATTCCGATCGTGCTCGGCATGATGGCTTTCGGAACGGAAAAATGGCCGAACCCCGGCCCATGGAACCTCGGCGCCGGCCTGTTCAAGCTGTTTTGCATCCTGTCGGTCATCGGCATGGCGATCATCTTCTACATCGCCATCCAGCCGCCGAACGACAAAGTGCTCTATATCACCTTGGGCTTCATTGTGCTGACCGCCGTGCTTTGGTTCGGTTTCGAGAACCGCCGCTTCCAGGGTCCGCCCATCGGCGACCAGATCGCAAAGCGCCAGGCGGCGATCAAGGCAGCCGAGATAGCTGTCGGCGAGGCCGGCGCCTGACGCTCTCTGATGAGCATGGCCGGCATCGTGCCGGCCATGGGTTTCCGTTTCCTTTTCAAAGTGACAAGCCCGAAACGACAAGCGCTGGAGTGCCAAAGGAATGGCCGGAAATTTCTCGTTCGATCAGTTGAAGCAAGCGGTCTCCGGCGGCGAGGTCGACACGGTGCTGGCCTGCATCGTCGACATGCAGGGGCGGCTCGCGGGAAAGCGGTTCCTGGCCCGCTATTTCGTCGATTCCGCGCATGACGAGACGCATGGCTGCAACTATCTCTTGGCCGCAGACATCGATATGGAACCGGTGCCCGGCTACAAGGCGGCGAGCTGGTCGAAGGGTTATGGCGATTTCGTCATGAAGCCGGACCTTGCGACGCTGCGGCGCGTTCCGTGGCTGGAGAAGACGGCGCTGGTGATCTGCGACGTGCTCGACCACCATACCCATGATGACCTGGCGCATTCGCCGCGCGCCATGCTGAAGAAGCAGGTCAAGCGGCTGCAGGATCGCGGCTATATCGGCTATTTCGCTTCCGAGCTCGAATTCTATCTGTTCAGCGAAACCTACGATTCCGCCCGCAAGAAGCACTGGCAGGGCCTCGAGACGGCATCGCCCTATATCGGCGACTACCAGATCGGCATCACCACCAAGGAAGAAGGCGTGATGCGCCGGCTGCGCAACGAGATGGAGGCGGCCGGCATCCCGATCGAGAATTCGAAGGGCGAGTGGGGGCCAGGCCAGGAGGAGATCAATGTCCGCTACGCCGAGGCGCTCGACATGGCCGACCGCCACGTCATCCTGAAGAACGGCGCCAAGGAAATCGCCGAGTCCGAAGGCAAGGCGATCTCGTTCATGGCCAAGTACAATTACGGGCTCGCCGGCAATTCCAGCCACATCCATAATTCGCTGTGGAGCGCCGACGGGAAGACGCCGTTGTTCTACGACAAAAATGCCGAGTGGACGCTGTCGACGCTCGGCCAGCAATGGGCGGCCGGGCAGCTCAAATATGCCAAGGAATTCACCTGGTTCCTCGCGCCCTACATCAACTCTTACAAGCGCTTCCAGGCCGGCACCTTTGCGCCGACCAAGATCATGTGGAGCGAGGACAACCGCACCGCCGGTTTCCGTCTTTGCGGCGAGGGCACCAAGGGCATCCGCATGGAATGCCGCATCGGCGGCGCCGATTTGAACCCCTATCTGGCTTTCGCCGCGCTGATCGCGGCCGGGCTTGCAGGCATCGATGAAAAGCTTGAACTGCAGAAGCCCTTCGTCGGTGATGCCTACCAGGCCTCGCAGCTGCCTGAAATTCCAAAGACATTGCGCGACGCCACCGCGACGCTGGCGGAATCGAAAATGCTGAGGCAAGCGCTCGGCGACGATGTGCTGGAACATTACGTCCACACGGCACACTGGGAACAGTTCGAGTACGACCGCCGGATTACGGACTGGGAACTGCACAGGGGGTTCGAGCGGTATTGAATAATCTGGCAACGTTGGCGCCGCTCCTCACCCTCAGCCTCTCCCGTGAAGAACGGGGGAGAGGCGGCCCGGCGCTGAGCTTGTCCCTTCTCCCCGTCAGTATACGGGAAAAGGTGCCGGCAGGCGGATGAGGGGCGGCGCTAACCAACGACATTATTGTAGAATGCGAGGACCCAAGGCATGACCGAAACGGTCAAGATGAAATCCCCCGTCGACGGTTCGATCTATGCCGAACGGCCTCTTGCCACCGACCAGGCGATCGGTGCCGCGGTCGAACGTGCCAAGGCGGCGCAGGAGAAGTGGGCTGAGACGCCGGTCATCGAGCGCGGCAAATACATGCTTGCCATGCTGGAAGCGCTGGTCGCCATGACCGACGAGATCGTGCCGGAGATCGCCTGGCAGATGGGCCGGCCGGTGCGCTATGGCGGCGAGTTCGGCGGCGTCAGGGAACGCGTCAGCTACATGGTCGAGATCGCCGAGGCGGCCCTGAAGCCGGTCATGGCCTCCAATCCGAAGGACGGCTTTCGCCGCTATGTGAAGAAGGTGCCACTCGGCGTCGTCATGGTGATCGCGCCGTGGAACTATCCCTATCTCACCGCCGTCAACACCATCGTGCCGGCGCTGATGGCGGGCAGCGCTGTCATCCTCAAGCATGCGGCACAGACATTGTTGGTCGGCGAGCGGTTTCAGCAGGCGTTTGATAAGGCCGGCCTGCCCAAGGGCCTGTTCCAGAACCTCGTCCTGAACCACGCGCAGACCGAAAGGCTGCTCGGCTCCGGCAAGATCGACCATGTCAACTTCACCGGCTCGGTCGCCGGCGGCCGCGCCATCGAGAAGGCGGCGGCGGGCACCTTCATGACGCTCGGCCTCGAACTCGGCGGCAAGGATCCGGCCTATGTGCTGCCGGACGCAAAGATGGACCATGCCGTTGCCAATCTGGTCGACGGCGCTTTCTACAATTCCGGCCAGTGCTGCTGCGGCATCGAGCGCGTCTATGTGCATGAGACGGTCTACGATGAATTCGTCGAGGGCTTCATTGCCGAGACCAGGAACTACGTCGTCGGCAATCCGCTCGACCAGGCGACCACCATGGGGCCGATGGCGCAGGCGCGCTTCGCCGACCTGATCCGCGAGCAGAAGGCCGAGGCGTTGCGCAAGGGCGCCAAGGCGCACATCGATATGAAGGTGGCCAACGACAGGCAAGGTTCGCCCTATCTGGCGCCGGAAGTGCTGACCCAGGTCGACCACCAGATGAGCGTCATGCGCGAGGAAAGCTTTGGCCCGATCGTCGGCATCATGAAGGTGCGCAACGACGAGGAGGCGATCGCGCTGATGAACGACAGCCCCTATGGGCTGACGGCCTCGATCTGGACGCGCGACATTGAGCATGCGGCGGCGATCGGCGATCGTGTCGAGACCGGCACCGTGTTCATGAACCGCTGCGACTATCTCGACCCGGCGCTGGTCTGGACCGGCGTCAAGGACACCGGCAAGGGCGCGGCACTGTCGGCCATCGGCTACGACAATCTGACCAGGCCGAAATCATACCATCTGCGCGAGGTGATCTAAGGTGGCGATCGACAGGCATGCGATCGCTGTTGAGGGGGAGTAATGGCGGATACACAACAATCGGCGCTGCCAGATGGTGAGGGTCCCGAGGGTATCGGCGGATGGCTTGTCCTGCCGATGCTCGGGTTGATGCTCACGCCGATACTGGGGTTGGTACAACTGCACAATACCGACTATCTCGGCTTCGACTGGCAGGCCTTCAGTTTTTCTCAAGGTGCGCTGCTCGTTGCCGAACTGGTGACAGCAGGCGTTCTAAGCCTTACAGCCCCGGTCCTGTTATTGTTCTTCATGTTCAAGCGCTGGGAGATATTCCCGGGCTGGTACATGATTTGGGCAGTCGCGATGCCGGTATATGCCATCCTCGACCCATGGGCCGCGCATCTGGTTTTTCGCGAGAGCTTTCCAACCTTGGCTGATGCGTTCGACAGCGAAACGATGCGCGGAATTTACCGTTCCGTCTGGGCCGTAGCCATCTGGATTCCGTACATGATGCGGTCAGACCGTGTGGCCAATACCTTTGTGAATTGACGACATCCGAGAGCACGAAAGCAGTCAAGAAGGTCGAAATGACAAAACTCGTTTCCAAATGGAATTACCCGACGACCGTCCGCTTCGGCGCCGGACGCATCAAGGAGCTGCCGGAGGTGCTGGCGGCGACCGGCATCAAGCGGCCGCTGTTCGTCACCGATCCGGGACTGGCCAGGCTGCCGGTGGTGGCCTCGACGCTGAAGATCCTCGACGACGCCACGGTGCCCTATGGCGTATTTTCCGAGGTCAAGCCGAACCCGGTGGATTCCAACCTGACCGCCGGCATTGCCGTGTTCAAGAAGGGCAAGCATGACGGCGTCATTGCCTTTGGCGGCGGCTCGGCGCTCGACCTCGGCAAGCTGATCGCCTTCCAGGCCGGGCAGACACGGCCGGTCTGGGATTTCGAGGACGTCGGCGACTGGTGGACACGCGCCGATGCCGATGCGATCGCGCCGATCATCGCCGTGCCGACCACCGCCGGCACCGGCTCGGAAGTCGGCCGCGCCGGCGTCATCACCAATGAAGCGACCCATACCAAGAAGGTCATCTTCCATCCAAAGCTCTTGCCGGCGATCGTCATTGCCGATCCGGAGCTGTCGGTCGGGATGCCGGGCTTCATCACCGCCGGCACCGGCATGGATGCGCTCGCTCACTGTCTCGAAGCCTATTGCGCGCCGGGCTATCACCCAATGGCCGACGGCATCGCCGTGGAAGGCATAAGGCTGGTCTTCGAAAACCTGCCGAAAGCCTATGCCAACGGCAAGGATCTGGTCGCCCGCGCCAACATGATGAGCGCCGCTGCCATGGGAGCGGCCGCCTTCCAGAAAGGGCTTGGAGCGATTCATTCGCTGTCGCATCCGATCGGCGCGCTCTACGATAGCCACCACGGCATGACCAACGCCGTGTTCATGCCCTACGTGCTGGCCTTCAACCGCGAGGCGATCGAGCCGCGCATCGCCCGGCTTGCCGCCTATTGCGGCATCAAGGGCGGCTTCGACGGTTTTGCCAAGGCGATCATCAAGCTGCGCAAGGAGCTCAAGGTGCCGCATGCGCTGCCCGGCCTGATCAAGGGGCTCGACATGGACAAGAAGCGTAAGGGCCTGATTGCCGACATGGCGGTGGTCGATCCGACCGCCGGCGGCAACCCGGTCAAGCTGACCAAGAAGGCGGCGCTGACGCTGCTCGAAAACGCCATCGCCGGCACCGTCTGAGACAATTTTCGCATCGGAAATCGACTTGAGAAAAGAGGCAAAGGAAAGGGGGAAAGATGAAAGGCAGGATCGAAACTAGTTAGCCGGAAAAAGAATCGCGAAGCGATTGCTACAGCCGGTTAAAAAGAGTTTACTTTTTCATACTGCGGGGCATCGCTTTCACAAAGCTTTCATCTGGCTGTCACACGAAAACGATACCGCATCGCAGGCGTCCAACGGCGTCAGTTCAACGGAGAGAACACATGTTCAAATTCACGGGAAAACTGCTTTCCCTTTCGGCCGTCGCCCTGATGGCGACCTCTGCCATCTCGTCGGCCCAGTCCATGGATGAACTGGTCGCCGCAGCCAAAGCTGAAGGCCAGCTCACCACCATCGCGCTGCCGCATGACTGGTGCGGCTACGGCGCGGTCATCGACGGCTTCAAGGCAAAATATCCGGGGATCACCGTCAACGAGCTCAACCCCGATGCCGGCTCCGGCGACGAGGTCGAGGCGATCAAGGCCAACAAGGACAACAAGGGCCCGCAAGCGCCCGACGTCATCGACGTCGGCCTGAGCTTCGGCCCGACCGCCAAGAAGGATGGCCTGATCCAGGCTTATAAAGTATCAACCTGGGACTCGATCCCGGACAGCGCCAAGGATGCCGAAGGCTTTTGGACCGGCGACTATTACGGCGTGCTTTCGTTTCTGGTGAACAAGGACCTGGTCAAGGAAGCGCCGGCCGACTGGGCCGACTTGCTGAAGCCGGAATTCGCCAATACCGTGGCGCTCGCCGGCGACCCGCGTGCTTCGAACCAGGCCATCCAGGCAGTCTATGCCGCCGGGCTTTCCGGCGGTGCGGCTGCCGGCGAAGCCGCCGGCACGGCTGGTCTCGACTTCTTCAAGAAGCTCAACGCCGCCGGCAATTTCGTGCCGGTCATCGGCAAGCCCGCGACGCTTGCTCAAGGCCAGACGCCAATCCTGGTAACCTGGGATTACAACGCGCTTGCCGGCCGTGATACGCTGAAGGGCAATCCGCCGGTCGACGTCGTCGTGCCGAAGACCGGTGTCGTCGCCGGCGTCTATGTTCAGGCGATCAGCGCCTATGCGCCGCACCCGAATGCTGCCAAGCTGTGGCTGGAATATCTCTATTCCGACGAAGGCCAGGTCGGCTGGCTGAAGGGCTATTGTCACCCGATCCGCTTCAACGACCTCGCCAAGAATGGCAAGCTCCCGGCTGACGTGATGGCCAAGCTGCCGCCGGCCGAGTCCTATGCAGCCGCGGTGTTCCCGACGCTCGACGAGCAGGGCAAGGCCAAGGAAGCCATCACCAAGAACTGGGATGCCGTCGTCGGCGCCAACGTCAAGTAAGACTTGAGATCAGCCGGGCGGCTTAGATGGCCGCCCGGCATACCTCCAGGACGGTAGCCGGCGCATGACCGATATCTCGTTGTCCGATCACGCTGTTGCCGGGAAGACCGCGCCTCCTGCCGACGCCCGCAGCATGCGGCTGCCGACGCAATGGCTTGGCGTTGCGCCTTTCTTCATCTTCGCCATCATGTTCCTGATCCTGCCGACGCTCTATCTGATGCTGGGCGCATTCCGGAACGATGCCGGCGAATTCACTTTCGAAAACATAGCGGCCTTGGCGCAGCCGTCGATCGTTGCCGCCTACTGGATCTCAATCAAGGTCAGCCTCGCCTCGTCGCTGATCGGTGCTTTCGCGGGACTTGCCATTGCCATCGCCATCGTGCGCGGCGGGCTGCCGGAGTGGATACGCTCGGCGACACTGACCTTTTCCGGCGTGGCCTCCAATTTTGCCGGCGTGCCGCTGGCCTTCGCCTTTCTCGCGACGCTCGGCCGGCTCGGGCTCGCCACGGTGCTGCTCAACGTCTTGGTCGGCTTCAACATTTATGCCCATGGTTTCAACATCCTGTCGTTCTGGGGCCTGACGCTGACCTATGTCTATTTCCAGATCCCGCTGATGGTGGTGATCATCGTGCCGGCGATCGATGGGCTGAAGAAGGAATGGGGCGAAGCGGCGGCAACGCTTGGCGCGACCCAGGCGCAGTTCTGGCGCATGGTCGTCATTCCGGTGATCTGGCCAAGTTTCCTCGGCACCGTCATCCTCTTGTTCGCCAACGCCTTCGGTGCCATCGCCACCGCTTACGCTCTGACCGGCTCCTCGCTTAACATCGTCCCTATCCTGCTCTACGCGCAGATCCGCGGTGACGTGCTGCACAATGCCCATCTCGGCTACGCCATCGCCTTTGGCATGATCGTCATCACTGGGCTGGCCAATGTCTTCTACATCTGGTTCCGGACGCGCTCTGAGAGGTGGCTCAAATGAAGTCCGGCAGATTCTGGGCCTGGATCGTCTTCGCGCTGGGCGCGGCCTATTTCTTCATTCCGCTGATCGCGACCGTGGAATTCTCCATGCGCATGCGGCGCGGCGCGTATTCCTTCGATGCCTATCAGGTCGTGCTCGGCGATCCCCGCTTCCAGGCGACCTTCATCTATTCGGTGGTCGCCGCCATCTTCACCATCGTCCTTGGCGTGCTGGTGGTTGTGCCGGCGGCGTACTGGATTCGTCTGCGGCTGCCGCAGATCAGGCCCGTCGTCGAGTTCATCACGCTGCTGCCGCTGGTCATTCCGGCCATCGTTATCGTCTTCGGCTACATCAGAATGTACGGGTCGAACTCACCGCTGCCGTTCCTGGCCAGCGAGACAGGAGCCAATGCCTTGCTGGTCATCGGTTATGCGACACTGGCGCTGCCCTATATGTATCGTGCCGTCGACACCGGGCTTCGCACAATCGACGTACGGACACTGACCGAGGCGGCGCAGATCCTCGGCGCCGGCTGGGGCACGATCATCACTCGGGTCATCCTGCCCAACGTGCTGATCGCGGTGCTGTCGGGCGCCTTCCTGACCTTCGCCATCGTCATCGGCGAATTCACCATGGCCAGCCTGCTCAACCGGCCTGCTTTCGGACCCTATCTGCAGAACGTCGGCGCCAATCGCGCCTATGAGCCGGCGGCGCTTGCCATCATCGCCTTTGCCATTACCTGGGGCTGCATGTCGCTGATCCAGATCCTGTCGCGCTTCGCTCCGCGATCGGCGAACAGCCCGAACTGATCGAAAAGCCGAAAGAAAAAGCCATGGCCGAGCCATTCCTCTCAATCCAGCAGGTGCGAAAATCCTTCGGCGCCGCCATTGTGGTGCAGGATTTCAACCTCGACGTCGAGCCGGGCGAATTCGTCTCCTTCCTTGGCCCGTCGGGCTGCGGCAAGACGACGGTGCTGCGCATGGTCGCCGGTTTCGAGGAGCCATCCGCCGGCAAGATTGTCGTGGCCGGCAAGGACGTCACCCGGCTCAAGCCCAACCAGCGCAACATCGGCATGGTGTTCCAGGCCTATGCGCTGTTTCCGAACCTCACCGTGGCGCAGAATATCGGCTTCGGGCTGAAGGTCGCCGGTATGCCGAAGGCCGATGCCGACAGGCGCGTTGCCGAGATGCTCGACATCATCAAGCTGCCGCAGATGGGCGACCGCTATCCCTACCAACTGTCCGGCGGCCAGCAGCAGCGCATCGCGCTGGCGCGGGCGATTGCGCCCAAGCCGAAACTGCTGCTGCTCGACGAGCCGCTGTCGGCGCTCGATGCCAAGGTGCGCGTGTCGCTGCGCGAGGAAATCCGCTCGATCCAGAAGAAGCTCGGCATCACCACCATCTTCGTCACCCACGACCAGGAAGAGGCGCTGTCGATCTCCGACCGCATCGCCGTCATGTATGGCGGCAAGGCCGAGCAGGTCGGCACGCCGTTCGAGATCTACAACCGGCCGGCAACCAAATTCGTCGCCAATTTCGTCGGCACGCTGAACGTGCTCGAAGGCACGGTCACCGACGCCGCTTCGGGCAAGGTGCGCGTCAACTCGCAAGAGGTCTCGCTCAAGGGCAAGCTCAACGGCTCGAAATCCGGCGACACGCTGTCGCTGGCGTTGCGGCCCGAGGCGATCTCGCTCGGCCGACACCCCGGTCGCGATTCCAGCCTTTGGGGCGAAATCGCCGAGGTGCATTTCCTCGGCTCGGTCATCCGGGTTCGCGTCGGCATCGGCGGCAGCACGGTCTCGCTCGACACGTTCAACAGTCCGGCCACACCGCCGCCGGCCGTCGGCGAAAAGGCCGAGATTTCGTTCTCGTCGGGCGACATGCTGGTGCTGCATTAGGAGAAGAGTGAATAGTGAACAGTGAATAGTAAGAATGCGCTTTACGCGCCGAAATTCCTCTGCACGCAGCCATTCACCATTCACCATTCACCATTCACCATTCACCAGCAGCCAAAGCCGTCGTCGTTTTTGCAGTGCCAATCGCCCGGCTTCACCGCTACGATAAGGCATGGCGCTTTTTGAACTCACCCTTGTCCTGCTTCTCATCGCGGTCGCCCTGACCGCGTTGTCGCGGCGTCTGCAGATTCCCTATCCGTCATTGCTGGCGCTGGCCGGCGCCGGCATCGCCTTCCTGCCGTTTGCCCCGACCATCGAGATCGACCCGGGGCTGGCGCTCGCTCTGTTCATCGCGCCGGTTCTGCTCGACGCGGCCTATGACACGTCGCTGCGCGATCTCAACCGCTACAAGGTTTCGCTCATCCTGCTGGCGCTTGGCGCCGTCATCTTCACCACCGTGACGGTCGCGCTGGTCGGCTGGACGATGGCAGGCTTGCCCATCGCCGCCGCCATAGCGCTCGGCGCGATCGTAGCGCCGCCCGATGCGGTGGCGGCGGCGGCCGTGCTCGGACAGTTCAAGGTGCCGCACCGCATCACCGCCATCCTGGAAGGCGAGAGCCTTCTCAACGACGCCACGGCGCTGCTGATCTACAGGATGTCGGTTTCCGCAGCCGCCGGCACCATCCTGTTGAGCAGTGCCGTTCCAATGATCCTGCTGTCGACGGTCGGCAGCCTTGCCGCAGGCTATGTGCTCGGCCGGTTGTCTCTCGCCATACTCGGCCGCATCGACGACCCGGCGAGCGGCACCGTGGTGCAATTCGCCTCAACCTTCGGCGTCTGGATCCTGGCCGACAGGATAGGGCTTTCCGCCATCATCACGATCGTCGTCTACGCCATGACGATCGCACGTACATCGCCGCGCCGCATGCCGGCAAGGAATCGTGTCAGTTCCTACTCGGTCTGGGAGACGGCGGTGTTCGTGCTCAACGTGCTGGCCTTCGTTCTGATGGGCCTGCAAGCGCGGTCCATCGTCGGCCGACTTGCCGAGCAAGGACAAAGCGAGGCGTTCGTCTTTGCCCTGGCTGTGCTGGCCGTCGTCATCGTATCGCGGCTCGTCTGGGTTCTGGGCTGCGGCGCGATCCTCAGAGCGCTGGCACGTCTGGGCGACGAGGACAGGCGGAAGGACGCACCGACATTCCGCGGCGGCGTGCTCATCGGCTGGTGCGGCATGCGCGGCCTGGTGACGCTTGCGGCAGCCTTCGCCTTGCCGGCCGACTTTCCGGGCCGTGATCCGATCGTGCTCGCCGCTTTCACGGTCGTGCTCGGCACATTGGTGCTGCAAGGCGTCAGCCTGAAACCGTTGCTGCTTCTGCTCAATCTCGACCTCGACCGGACGGTCGACCGGGAGGTGGCGCAGGCGCGCGTCGCCATCATGCAGGCGGCGCTGGACGTGCTCAGCGGCAAGACATCGAGCGCGGCCGGGGCGGTGCGAGAGCAATATGCCGCCCAGCGCGCCATCGCCGAAAACCCCGAGGATGCCCAGGCGGCGACCGAGTATGACAGATTGCGTCTCTACGCCATCAAGAGCCAGCGCGATGCGCTGGAGCGTTTGCGCATCGACGGAACGATCGGCGACGAAGCCTACCACCGCCTTGAGGAAGAAATCGACTGGTCGGAACTGGCAGCATCCCCGCCCGGTCGGTTCCAGCCGCTGACCACTTAGCATCTGGCCCAAGCTCCCTCCGCCCGGCTGCACATTGCAAGGCTGTCAGCGAACGGCTACTGCCAGCAGGAAACTGAGCCGGATAAGCAATGAAGCTGGTCAGCTATAACATCCAGTACGGCTTCGGCAGCGATGGCCGCTACGACCTGGCGCGTTGTGCCAAGGTCGTGGCCGGCGCCGACATCATCGCCTTGCAGGAGGTGGAACGGCACTGGTTGCGCAGCAACGAGGACGACCAGCCGGAACTTCTTTCGCAATTTCTGCCCGACCACCATTGGGTCTACGGGCCGGCCTTCGACATGGATGCCAGCCACCGGCGTGAAGGCCGCATCGTCAACCGGCGGCGGCAATTCGGCACCATGGTTCTGTCGAAGCTTCCGATCGTCTGGTCGCGGCTGCATACGCTGCCGCTCAGGCGCACGCTGCGGCCGCTCAACACCCGCAATGCCGCACTCGAATGCATGATCCGCACCCCTGCCGGTCCGGTGCGGGTGCTGTCGTTGCATCTGGCGCATATCGCGGCCGAGGAGCGGCTGGAGCAGATCGACTATTTGCTCGCCGAGCATCGCCGCGCGCCGTCCGAGGGCGGCCCATGGAGCGGCGCCGACGACGAGCCGGCGCGCAACTGGAGCAATGGCGAACAGGAGCCAGAAAACCCCGTAGCGGCGATCTGGTTGGGCGACTTCAACATGGAGCCGGATAGCGCCGAGTACCGGCGCATTGTCGGCAGCGCGCCCTATCATCGCGGTGCCGCCTATCTCGACGGTTTTGTCGATGTCGCCGCCGTCGCAATGGAACCGACAGCGGATTTCCACACCCATGTGAAGACTATCGATGGCAGGCTGGCAAAGCGCCGGCTCGACCATTGCTTCGTCGGCGGCATGTTTGCCGGGCGCGTGCGCTCGGTCAGCGCCGATATCGGCCAAATCGCTTCCGACCATTTTCCGCTCTGGGTCGATATCGACCTGGAGACGCCGATCGTCATCGGGACGGGCGGCGGATGAACCGCCGATGAGCCTGTTTGTCTTTTTCGCGGTGCTCGCCGCCGCTTCCATGCATGCGATCTGGAACGCGCTGGTCAAGGTCCACCTCGACCGTTTCCTGTCGATCACACTGATGACGCTCGGCATGGGTGCCGCTGCGCTGGTGACGTTGCCTTTCGTCGAGGTGCCGAAGCCGGAAGTGTGGCCATACATCCTCGCCTCGGTTGTCTTCCACATGGGCTACAGGACGTTCCTGATCGGCGCCTACAAGGCCGGCGATTTCGCCCAGACCTATCCGCTGGCGCGCGGCACCGCGCCATTGCTGGCCGCTTTGGGGGGCGTTGTGGTGGTTGCCGAGATGCCGGCGCCGCTCGCCATTCTCGGCATCCTCTTGTTGTCGGCGGGCACGCTGGTGCTGTCGTTTCGCGGCGGCGCGCATTTGGAGAAATTGAACCTGCGCGCCGTCGGTTTCGCGTTGGGCACATCGATCTTCATCGCCAGCTACACGCTGTCGGACGGCAGCGGCGCGCGGCTGGCCGCCACCGCGTCGAGTTATGCCGCCTGGCTGTTCGTCTGCGATGCGCTGTGGGCGCTGGTGCTATGCGTCGTCTCTCGCGGCCCACAGGCGCTGCCGGTGCTGGCGCGCGACTGGAAGGCCGGAATCTATACCGGCGTGCTCAGCGGCGGCGCCTACTGGATCGTGATGTGGGCGATGACCAAGGCGCCGATCGCCTCGGTGGCGTCGCTGCGCGAAACATCGATCCTGTTCGCCATGATGATCTCGGTGTTCGCGCTCGGCGAGAAGATGACGGCATGGCGAGGTGCCGCGGTGCTTAGCATCGTTGCCGGCGTCGTTGCGCTGAGAATGGGATAGTCACGCGATCTCCAGATCAAACACCATCAGCCCGTCGGTGCCGCCTTCGAGCGCCGCGACCAGTTTTGCGCCGGCTCGCTGATGCGCTTCATGCTCCAGATAGGCATCGCGTGCCGCAGCGTCGCGAAAGTCGATGGTGAAGCCGTGCGTGAAGCCGCGGGCGAAGGGTTCCGGGCTGGTATTGGCGCTGAATTCGACCTTGCCCATGCCGTCGATCACGGCCCGCAACACTTCGAGATCGGCATGGATTGCCGCGCGCTCGGCGTCGGCGGCATCGTTGCGAAATCTGACGAAGACACAGTGCCTGATCATTCTTTGTCCCTCATGCCGCTCGGTTGGTGGAAAACACCGCCGGCGGCAGCGGCTCGCGGCCAAGGATCAGATCGGCGCCTTTTTCGCCAACCATGATCGTCGGGGCATTGGTGTTGGAGGAGGGGATGCGCGGCATCACCGAGGCGTCGCAGACGCGCAGGCCCTCGATACCGCGCAGCCTGAGATCTGGCGTTACCACGCTCATCGCATCGTGGCCCATGCGGCAGGTGCCGACCGGGTGGTGGTCGGTCTTGGAACTGCGGCAGGCGTAGTCGAACAGCTCGTCGCCGCTCTGCAGGTCGGGTCCCGGCAGTACCTCGCGCAGTACATAGGGCTGCAGCGCCTTCTGCCGCATGATCTCGCGCGCCAGCCTCAGCCCCTTGATCGACATGTCGCGGTCATAGGGATCGGACCAATAGTTCGGATCGATCAGCGGGCGGTCGGCCGGGTCGGCACTGTTCAGCCGCACGGTGCCGCGCGAGCGCGGGCGCAGGAAGGCCGAGTTCAATGTCACGCCCGGATTGTTCAGCTTCTCGACGCCGGCCTCGATGCCGGAGCCGAGGCCGAGATGCAGCTGGATATCGGGAGAGGCGGCGGTCGGATCGGCGTACCAGAAGCCGCCGGTCTCGAACAGGCTGGAGGCTACCGGGCCTTTCTTCAGGAGCAGATACTGCAGGCCGGCCCAAGCCGTCCAGTGCAGCTTGGCGTAGTTGTCGTAGGTGTGATCGCCGGTGCATTCGGCGATGACGAACAGGTCGAGATGATCCTGGAGATTGGAGCCGACGCCGGGCAGATCGTGCACCGGTGTCACGCCGACCGCCTCCAGATGGTCGGCCGGGCCGATGCCCGACTGCAGCAAAAGCTTCGGCGAGCCGATGGCGCCGGACGAGACGATCACCTCGCGCTCGGCGCGCAGGATCGTTGGCTGGCCGCCCGGCCTGTCGACGATCTCGACGCCAACGGCGCGGCCCTTGTCGACGACGATGCGTGTCACCAGAACGCCGGTCCTGACGGTGAGATTCTTTCGCTCGCGGATCGGCCGGAGATAGGCGACAGAGGCGGAGGAGCGCTTCGCGTCCTTCTGCGTCAGCTGATAGTAACCGACGCCCTCCTGGGCTACCCCGTTGAAGTCGGGATTGAAGGGGATGCCCATCTCCTGTCCGGCACGGAAATAGGCCTCGCAGATCGGCAGCGGCGCGATCGGGTTCGACACGCCGAGCGGGCCTTGGTCGCCGTGGAAATCGTTGGCATAACGTTGATTGTTCTCGGCGCGCTTGAAATAGGGCAGTACGTCGCGATAGCCCCAGCCAGCAAGGCCTTCTTCCTTCTCCCAGGCGTCGTAGTCGCGGGCGTTGCCGCGCGTGTAGATCTGGGCGTTGATCGAAGAGCCGCCACCGATCACCTTGGCCTGAGTGTATCGGAAGACGCGGTCTTTCGTATGCTTTTGCGGCACTGTCGACCAGCCCCAGGCGGCGATGCCCTTGGTCATCTTGGCAAAACCGGCCGGCATGTGGATCAGCGGATGCCAGTCCTTGCCGCCGGCTTCGAGCAGCAGCACCTGATGCGACGGATCTTCGCTCAACCGGTTGGCGAGTACGCACCCGGCCGGGCCGGCGCCGACGATTATGTAGTCGGTCATGGCGTCACCTGTTCATAGCCTCGGCACCGACAGCGCACCGTCGACATTGATGACCGAGCCGGTCGAAAAGCCGAACTTGCCGCCGGCGAGCGCCGCCACGGCGGCACCGATATCTTCGCTCTCGCCCCAGCGCATCGCCGGCACCAGCCCGCCGTCGATCAGCCCGTCATATTTGGCGGTCACACCGGCGGTCATGTTGGTGCGGATGATGCCCGGGCGCACCTCGAACACGGCGATATTTTCGGCGGCGAGCCGCAGTGCCAGGTTCTTCACCCACATCGAAAGCCCAGCCTTGGAGATGCAGTAATCGGAACGTTCCGGCGAGGCCATGGCGGCGCTGACCGAAGTGATGGTGATGATCGATCTCGCACCATCGCTTGGCAGGCCGAGCATCGCTTTGGCGACGGCCTGGCTGAGGAATACGGTGCCGCGCAGATTGATGCCGAGCACCCGGTCGAAATTTTCCGGCTTGAGCTCGAGCAGATCGCCGCGCAGGACAGTGCCGATGCCGGCATTGTTGACCAGGCAGTCGATGCGGCCGAAGGCGCTTGTCGCGGCATCAATCAGCGCTGCGTGGCCGTCGAGGTCGGCGATGTCGCAGCTGACATAGGCGAATTTCGCGCCGCGCCCGGTGATGTCGGCGGCGAGCCCGTCTGCGGCTTCGTCAGCAAGGTCGGCGACGAGGATGTCGAAGCCTGCGCCGGCCAGCGCCTCGGCACAGGCAAGGCCGATGCCGCGCGCGCCGCCGGTGACGATCGCTGCCGGGCGGCTCATGTTGCAAGCTCCGTCTTGCGGATATGATCGGCGACGCGCAGCGCCTGTGCGGCGATCGACAGCGCCGGATTGACGGCGGCCGAATTCGGCAGGAAGCCAGCATCGACGACGAACAAATTGCTGTGGTCGAAGGAGCGGCAGAACGGATCCAGCGGCGAGGTCGCTGGATCGTTGCCCATCTTCACCGTGCCGCACTGATGTGAGGGCGTGCGCTTGTCAAACGGACGTGACAGGACGATCGGATAGCCGCAGGCGCGGAAATTCTCGCGCATCACCTTGGTCAGTCCGTCGAGCGACTGCATGTTGGAGCGCCGCCACTGCATGACGATGTCCTTGCCGTCGACCATGATGCGGCTGTCGGGATCGGGCAGGTCCTCGCACATCAGATACCAGTCGACGGCGTGGCCGGCCATGAAATCCAGCGCGAATTTGGGCGCGCGCCTGACATTGGCCTTGAGGATGTTGCCGTCGACTTTGCCTAGAAGCTGGACGTTGCCGAGCGGTTTGCCGCCCTTGCCGTCGGACAGATAATAATCGTTCAGCATCAGCGTCTTCTGGTAGACGGACTTGTTCCTGCGGCGCGGATCGATCGCCAGCATGGCGCTCGAATTGTGGTTCATGAAGTTGCGGCCGACCTGGTCGGAACGGTTGGCCAGGCCTTTGCCACCTCCCTTGCCCTTGGAAGAAGGGGAAGGCGAACGCAGCAGGACGGCGGCTGAATTGACCGCGCCGGCCGACAGGATCACCAGCTTCGGCGCGACTTTCTTCAGCGCACCGTTCTGGCGGTAATGGACGGTCTCGATCGTCCTGGCGTCCGGCGATGCCTCGAGATATTCGACATGGGCGCCGGTCTCAAGCCGGATATTCTGATCGGCAAGGGCTGCTGCCAACGGCCCGGATTGCGCGTCGATCTTGCCGGTCCCGGTGTTGGGAAACGCGTCCCACGGCGTGCTGCCATCTTTCAGCCAGGCTTCGATGTCGACGCCGAGCGGCAGCGATGCCGGATGCAGGCCTAGGCTCTTCAACTCGGCGCGCGCACGCGCGATCGGCGGCTCGTCTGGTACCGGCCCGAAAGGGTAGGGCGTAGAGTGGAACGGCTCGGTCGGGTCTTCGCCGAGTGCACCGCGCACGCGAAAAAGCTGCTCGGCCCTGGAATACCAGGGTTCGAATTCCTCATAGGAAAACGGCCAGGCCGGCGAGATGCCGCCATAGTGCTCCATCTCCGAAAAGTCTTCCCTGCGGTAGCGGATCAGCACAGCGCCGTAGAATTTCGAATTGCCGCCGACATAGTAGTAATTGCCCGGGTTGAAAGGCGCTCCGCCGGCCTCGAGCCACATCTCCTTCGGCCGATAATGACCATCGACGAAGATCGCGCGGGTGTCGCGTGTGTGCGGCGTTGCCGGCAGGGCTTCGCCGCGCTCCAGCATCAGGATCGAGGCGCCACTGCCGGCAAGGCCGGAGGCGATCGTGGCGCCGCCTATGCCGGAGCCGATGATGACGATGTCGGGATTTGTCATGGCCGTTAGACGATGCGTTTCTCGGTCGCCGGATCGAAGAACACCGCCTTGGTCAGGTTGAAGGCGAGCGGCGTGACCGTGCCGGGCTGGATTTTGGCATCGGCGCGCAGCCGCGCCACCACCGCCTTGCCGCCGAGATTGGTGACCGCGAACGTATCCGAGCCGGCCGGCTCGATGACCTCGATGTGACAGTCGGCGCGGGCGATGTTCGAGGCGTTGCGTTCGGCACCCTCGGGATCGGTCAGTGCTTCCGGGCGGACGCCGAAGATGATCGGTTTTCCCTGGAATGCCGACAGGCCGGCCGGCGCATTGCCCAGCGGCAGCGAGATCGGCTGGCGCGCCTCGCGCTCCATGACGACGGAGAAGCCGCTGCCGTTGCTGCCGATCGTCGCCGGGATCAGGTTCATCGCCGGCGAGCCCATGAAGTCGGCAACAAACAGGTTGACCGGATTGTTATAGATTTCGGCTGGCGTGCCGAACTGCTGCACCTCGCCGTCGCGCATCACCGCGATCTTGGTGGCCAGCGTCATCGCCTCGATCTGGTCGTGGGTGACGTAGACGATGGTGGTGCCGGTGGTGGCGTGCAGGCGCTTGATCTCGATGCGCATGTCGACACGCAGCTTGGCGTCGAGATTGGACAAAGGCTCGTCGAACAGGAACAGCTTTGGATCGCGCACCAGCGCCCGGCCCATGGCGACGCGCTGGCGCTGGCCGCCGGAGAGCTGGCTTGGCTTGCGCTTCAGCAAATGGCCGATCTGCAGGACCTTCGCCACCTTGTCGATCGCCTTCTGGCGCTCGCCGGCCGGCACGCCGCGCATCTCCATGCCGAAGGCGATATTGCCGGCAACCGTCATGTTCGGATAGAGCGCGTAGCTCTGGAAGACCATGGCGATGTCGCGCTTGGAGGGGTGGAGATCGTTGATCGTGCGTCCGTCGACGCGGATTTCCCCTTCGGTGATGGTTTCCAGGCCGGCAATAGTGTTGAGCAGCGTGGACTTGCCGCAACCGGAAGGCCCGACCAGCACGAGGAAGCCGCCCTTTTCCAGGTCGAGGTCGATGCCTTTCAGGATCTCGACCGCTCCGAAACGCTTCTTCAGCCCGTCAATTTCCAGAAAAGCCATGCGATTATCCTTTGACGGCGCCGGCCATCAGGCCGCGCACGAAATAGCGGCCGGCGAGCACGTATACGAGGAGCGTCGGCAGCGCGGCGATCATCGCCGCCGCCATGTTGACGTTGTATTCGACGACGCCGGTCGAGGTGTTGACGACATTGTTCAGCGCCACCGTCATCGGCATCACGTCGCCTGAGCCGGCATAGGCGGAAGCGAAGAGGAAGTCGTTCCAGATGTTGGTGAACTGGTAGATCACCGTCACCACGATGATCGGCAGCGAGTTGGGCAGCATGATGCGCCGGAAGATCTGGAAGAAGCTGGCGCCGTCGATCTGCGCCGCCTTCACCAGCTCGTTCGGAAACGCTTCGTAATAATTGCGGAAGAACAGGGTGGTGAAGCCGATGCCGTAGACGACGTGAACGAACACCAGGTTCACGGTCGGATTGCCGAAGCCGAAGGTGAGGCCGGTCGCGTTCTGCAGCTTGACGCCGAACCGGCCGAGGCTGCCGAGGATCGTTGCCATCGGCAAGAGGACGGACTGGAACGGAATGAAGCAGGCAAACAGCATCAGCCCGAACACCAGCGTCGCCCCGCGAAAGCGCCACTTCGTCAGCACATAGCCGTTGAGCGCGCCGAGCAGGGTCGAGATGATGACGGCCGGAACCACCATCTTGATCGAGTTCCAGAAATAACCCTTCATGCCGACGCAGGTGAGACCCGAGCAAACCTCGCTCCACGCCCTTATCCAAGGTGCGAAGGTCGGCTCCTGCGGCAGCGCCAGCATGTTGCCGTTCTGGATTTCGTCCATGGTCTTGAACGAGGTCACAAGCATGACGAACAGCGGCATCAGATAGAACAGCGCGAACAGCGCCAGCAGCCCGTAGATGACAATACGGTTGACCGTCCTGGCGCTGATACCGCCAGTGCTCTGGCGAGCAGGAGTGGCCACGGCGCTCATCGCGGCTTCTCCCGAAGCTCGGAATAGAGATAGGGAACGATGATCGCGGTGATGGTCATCAGCATGATCACGGCGCTGGCCGAGCCGACGGCCATCTCGTTGCGCTTGAAGGTGTACTCATACATGAAGTTGGACGGCAGCCAGGCCGAACCGCCCGGCCCGCCGCTGGTCAGCGCGACCACCAGATCGTAGGATTTGATGGCGAGATGCGCGAGGACGATCAAGGCGGACAGGAAGATCGGCCGCAGCAGCGGGATGACGATGCGACGGTAGAGCTGGAAGGTGGTGGCGCCGTCGATCTGCGCCGCCTTCAGGATCTCGCCGTCGATGCCGCGCAGGCCGGCCAGGAACATCGCCATGATGAAGCCCGACGCCTGCCAGACGCCGGCGATGACCACCGTGTAGATGACGAAATCCTTGTTCTTGATCCAGTCGAAATGGAAGCTCGTCCAGCCCCATTGGTGCAGTGTCTGCTCGAGGCCGAGGCCGGGGTCCAGAAACCATTTCCAGGCAACGCCGGTGACGATGAACGACAGTGCCATCGGGTAGAGGTAGATCGGCCGCAGCACACCTTCGCCGCGGATCTTCTGGTCGAGCAGGATCGCCAGGAACAGGCCGAGCGCCAGGCAGATGGAAATGTAGAGGAAGCCGAAAATCCCCATATTGGTGATCGACGTGTACCAGGAGGACGGCGGATCGCTTTCGAAAGTCCAGCGCCATAGCCGCTGATAGGCGCGTGGCCCGGTGATCGCATAGGAGGGAAAGGTCTTGGAATTGGTGAAGGACAGATAGATCGTCCACAGGATGAAGCCGTAGACGAAGACGATTGTGGCGGCGAAGCTCGGCGCCAGCACGAGCTTCGGCAGCGCATTCTGAAGGCGCGAGCGCACCGTGGCGCCCGGACGGGCATCGTGCTCCGGCGTCAGCGTGATACTGGTTTCAGCAACTGTGCTCATCTGTCCATTCCGTATGGCGGGTCCGGAATTCTGCTGTCTCGGGCTCTGCGGCACGAAAGCGTGCCGGTCGGCGCAACCGCAAAACCTCGCCGCAGGGGATCTCCCCGGCTTGCGCCGGGGAGATCATTCACATGGGCGGGTGCTTACTTGGCGTCTTCGATCGCGCTGACCAGTTGGGTCACGGCCTCGTCCGAGGTCTTGATCTGGCCGTGCACGAATTTCGAGACGACATCCTTGTAGGCGTTGGCAACCGCGGGAGGCGCGCCATAGCCCTGCGCCAGCGAACCGAACAGCGTGCCGCCTTCATTGGCGGCCTTCAGGTCGGCCATGCCCTTCTTGCCGCAAGCGTCGAAGTCGGTGTCCGGCACGTCGGTGCGGGCCGGGACAGAGCCCTTGACGACGTTGAAGGCCGACTGGAAGCTCTTCGACAGCGTGGCGGTGGCCAGGGCGATCTGGGCGGCCTTGCGGTCCTCCGGAACGTTGAACATGCCGAACATGTCGGAGTTGTAGACGACGCTGCCGTCGGTGCCCGGGAAGCGGTAGCACAGGAAGTCGGTGCCCGGGACCTTCTTGGCGGCGTTGAATTCGCCCTTGGCCCAGTCACCCATCACCTGCACCAGCGCATCGCCCTTGATGACCATGGCGGTGGCGAGGTTCCAGTCCCGGCCCGAGAAGTTCGGGTCGACATAGGTGACGAGCTTGGCGAGATTGTCGAACGACTTCTTCATCGTGTCGGACTTCAGCGACTCCTCGTCGAGGTCGTTGAAGGCCTTCTTGTAGAACTCAGGCCCGCCGGTCGACAGCACGACTGAGTCGAACATTGTCGCTTCCTGCCAGTTCTGGCCGCCCAGCGCGAGCGGGATGACGCCCGCCGCCTTGGCTTTGTCCAGCAACGCAATGAAGTCGTCGAAGGTCTTGGGCTCGGTGCCGCCGATCTTGTCCATCACCGCCTTGTTGATCCATAGCCAGTTGACCGAGTGGACATTGACCGGAGCCGCGACCCACTTGCCGTCATAGACGGAGAATTTCTGCAGGGCCGCGGGAACGGACTTGTCCCAGCCTTCCTTTATCGCCGTCTCGGTCAGGTCGCCCATAACGCCGGCTGCGGCGTAATCGAGCACGGTATAGCCAAGCATCTGCGAGGCGGTCGGGTAGTTGCCCGCTGCCACCATCGCCTTCAGCGCGGTCATGGCAGCGTCGCCGCCGCCGCCGGCCACCGGCACGTCCTTCCAGGCAAAGCCTTCCTTGGCCAGATCCTGCTTGAGCACGTTCAGAGCGGCAGCTTCGCCGCCCGACGTCCACCAATGCAGCATCTGGACTTCCTTGACGTCCTCGGCATGGGCCGCGAACGCAACGCCCGATGCGAGAGCCGTCCCGATAAGCAGTTTGCGCAACATGTACTTCCTCCCTTGTTGAACTTACACGACCGGCGGATGCCCGCCGGGTTCTTCCCAACTCAGCCGACCCACCATCCGGTGCGCTGGCCGCGATGAAACTGGATTGTCTTTTCCTCGGTATAATCCTCGACGGCGCGCTTGCCGAGTTCGCGTCCGAGACCGGACTGCTTGTAGCCGCCGAAAGGCAGCTCGGGGTAACCCTCCATGAACGTGTTCACCCAAACGGTTCCCGAACGCACATTCCGCGCCACCGACATGCAGGTATCGATGCTGGCGCTCCACACGCCCGCCGACAGACCATAGGGCGTGTTGTTGGCGATGTGCAACGCCCTTTCAATCGATTCAAAAGTCAGCACCGAGAGCACCGGACCGAACACTTCCTCGCGTGCAATGGCCATGTCTTCGGTGACATCGCGAACGATGGTCGGATCAAGATACTGGCCGGCGCTCGAAGCAAGCTGATTGCCGCCGCTACAGATCCGGCCGCCGCCGTTTTCCGCTGCCGTCACGTAGCCGGTGACCTTGGCCATATGGTCGGCGGAGATCATCGCGCCGACCTTGGTGCGGTCGTCGAGCGGGTCGCCGACAACCACCTTGGCGGTGAGGGCATTGACGGCGCCGAGGAACTCGTCGGCGATCGCCTCATGGACGATCAGCCGGCTGCCGGCATTGCAGCATTCGCCGGCATTGAAAAAGCCGCCGAACACCGCCGCGTCGGCGGCGGCCTCGAGGTCGGCATCGGGAAAGACGATCTGGCCGTTCTTGCCGCCGAGCTCCATCGCGACTTTCTTCAGCGAGTTGGCGGCAGAC
This sequence comes from Mesorhizobium sp. M1088, assembly GCF_040318575.1. Lineage (NCBI taxonomy): Bacteria > Pseudomonadati > Pseudomonadota > Alphaproteobacteria > Hyphomicrobiales > Phyllobacteriaceae > Mesorhizobium > Mesorhizobium sp. M1088. The sequence goes on from NZ_JAMYMO010000008.1 coordinate 189,766, forward strand.
GCCATGGTCATCTTGCCGACGCGGGTGGAGCCGGTGAACGACACCATCTCGACCAGCGGATGGCTGACCATCGGTGCGCCGACATCGGCGCCCAACCCGGCAAGGATGTTGACGACGCCATTCGGCAGGCCGGCCTGCATCAGGATCTCGCCGAGCACAAAGGTCGAGGCCGAGGTCATCTCGCTCGGCTTGACCACCGCCGTGCAGCCGGCGGCGAGCGCGAAGGGCAGCTTCTGGCTGACGATAAGGAACGGGAAATTCCACGGCGTGATGATGGAGACGACGCCGATCGGTTCGCGCAACACGACGCCGAGCATGGCATCGCCGAGATTGGCGTAGCTTTCGCCGTGAAGCGTGCGGGCAAGTGCCGCGGCATAACGCCAGATATCGACGGCGCCGCCGATCTCGCCGCGCGCCTGCGCAATCGGTTTGCCGGATTCCAGTGCGTCGAGCCGGGCAATCTCGTCCAGCCGCGCCTCGATCAGGTCAGCAGCCTTGAGCAGGATCGCGGCGCGCTCGGCGGCCTTCATGCGCGGCCACGGGCCGGTCTCGAAGGCCCTGTGCGCGGCCTGTACCGCAGCCTCCACGTCCGCCGCGCCGGCTTGTGCATAGCGCGAGACGGTGAAGCCGTGGCCAGGGCTGCTGCGCTCCAGCGTGCGGCCGTCCTGGGCGTCGACGAACCTGCCGCCGATCAGCAGCCGGTAGCTTTTCGGCGCTGCGGCTGCCTCGGCGGGTATGGCGATGTTGAGGGGTGCGTTCATGTGATTTCCAGGTTCCTAAGATCTTGAGAACGCCGGCTTCTGCTTGGCCTTGAAAGCCTCGACGCCGGTCCTGAGATCGCTTGTCAGCGCGATGAAGCCGCTGGCCAGCGCTTCGGTCGCGGCAGCACTCTCTTCGCCCTCCGCGATGGCAATCATCAGCTTGGCGGCTTCGGTCGCGAGCGGGCCGCGCTCGGCGATCTTGCCGGCCCAGGCCTTGGCTTCAGCGAACGCCTTACCGGTCTCGACCACCCGGTCGACAATCCCCAGAGCAAGAGCCTCGGTAGCCAGAAACACTTCGCCGCCGAGCGCCATCCGCCGCACTGCCTGCGCGCCGAAGCGGCGCACGGCGCGCTGGGTGCCGGACCAGCCGGGAACGACGCCGATCGAGGTTTCGGGGAACCCCAGCTTCACCTGTGTTTCCGCCACGCGGAAGTCTGCAGCGGCCGCCAGTTCCAGCCCGCCGCCCAGCGCATGGCCGGCAAGCACGGCGATGGTCGGCTGCCGCAGCCGCGCCAGTCGGTCGAAGACGCGATGGCCGTAGCGCACCCATTGCACCTGGAAATCGGCGGCGCTCATTTCCGCCCAAGCCTCGACATCGCCGCCGGCGCAAAAGCCCTTGCCTTCGCCGCAGATCAGCACGACGCGGACGCCGGTTGCTGTCTCGGCCTCGTCGAGTGCCGCTTCCAGCGCCCGCAGCATCGGAATATCGAGCGCGTTGAATTTCTCCGGCCGGCGCAGTGTGACAATGCCGATGGGGCCGTCGGTTTCAAAGATTACCAGACGCTCAGCCATGTGCGCCTCCAAGCGATGCGCCGCCATTGAGCGACAGGCCGATCGGCCGGTCCCGGTAGAGCGCATCCGGTGTAATTTTCAGCTCGTTGGCGACGGCGAGCGGGATCTCGGCCTGCGCCAGCACATCGCGCTCAAGGTCGATGCCCGGCGCCAGCTCGGTCACCATCAGCCCTGCCGGCGTCAGCTTCATCACGCAGCGCTCGGTGACATAGGTGATGTCCTGTCCCTGGGCGACGGCACGCTTGCCCGAGAAGGAGATATGCTCGACCTCGCCGACGACTTTCTTGACCTTGCCCTCCTGGTCGATGCGAATGCCGCCACCGGCAAGCGACAGCTTGGCGCCGGCGTTAAAGAAACCGGAAAAGACGATCTTCTTCGCCCGCGCGGTGATGTCGACGAAGCCGCCGGCGCCGGCGGTGACGTGGGGCCGCGCCGAAAGCTTCGAGACATTGACAGAGCCGTGGCGGTCGATCTGCAGGAAGGACAGCAGCGAGGCGTCGAAGCCGCCGGCCTGGAAATAGATGAACTGGTGCGGCGAGGGCATGAAGGCGTCGGCATTCGACGAGCAGCCGAACTTGAAGTCGAGCAGCGGCACGCCGCCGACCGCGCCCTGTTCGATGACCCAGGTGACCTTGCCGTGCTGGCCTTCCTCGAGCAGAATGCGCGGCACATTGGCCGAGATGCCGAAGCCGATATTGACCGCCATGCCGTCGGCAAGCTCCATGGCGACGCGGCGCGCAATGACCTTCTGGACGTTCATCTCGGCGTTGCGAAAGCTCGACAGCGGCCGGAAGATCTCGCCGGAGATGGCCGGATCGTAAGGCGTCAGCGTCGTCTGCAACTGGTCGGGCGCCACCACGATATGGTCGACCAGCACGCCGGGCACGCGCACATCGTGCGGCTTCAGCGTGCCGTTCTCGACGACGCGCTTGACCTGCGCGATGACGATGCCGCCATTGTTGCGGGCGGCCAGCGCCTGTTCGAGGCCGCCGAGATAGGCACCCTCATGCTCATAGGTAAGGTTGCCGCGCTCGTCCGCCGTGGTGGCGCGGATGATCGCGACCTGCGGTACGATCGAGCGGAAATAGAGCCATTCCTCGCCGTCGAACTGCTGCACCGAAACGATCGGCTCGCTGGCGGCAGTATTCATGGCGCAACCCTGATGGCGCGGGTCGGCAAAGGTATCGAGCCCGACCTTGGTCAGCACGCCGGGGCGCTTGGCCGCGGCTTCGCGGTGCATGTCGAACAGGATGCCGGATGGCACGTTGTAGGCGGCGACCGTATTGTCGCCGATCATCTTCCAGATCTGCGGCGGTTCCGACGATGACGGCCCGGACGGATAGGAGCCGCACAAAGTGCGCTTCAACAGGCCGGGCTTGGCTACATGGTCGATGCCCTTGATGCCGTACATGTCACCGGCGGCGATCGGGTGCAGCGTCGTGATGTCCTTGGGATGGCCGTCGGCGTCGAAGCGCTCGCCGATCGCGGCAAGCACCGCATCCGGGCAGCCGAGGCCGCTCGACGACGACACGGAAACGACCACGCCATCCCTGATCAGGCCGGCAGCCTCAGCCGCGGAAACGAGCTTGCTCACGCTGCGCTCCCGAGCTTCGGGTCGATGGCAACGGCCTTGCCAGACCTGGCCGACTGCAATGCCGCTTCGGCTGATGTCAGCGACCAGACGCCGTCCTCGCCGGTGGCGGAAGGCTGGCCCTCGCCGCGGATCGCCGCGTGGAATTGGCGCAGCGAACGGGCATAGAGGTCTTCGCGGTCGAAGCTCAATTCCTCCTCACCCTGTGCCGTGCGAAGCAACACCGAGCCGACTGGCTTCTGCGTCATCACGTCCTTGGCGATCAGCGAGCCTTCGCTGCCATGCACCTCGAAGCCGGTGCCGGCGAATTTGGTGGTGAAGCCCTCATGCGATTGGGCAATGATCCCCGATCCGAAGCGCCAGAGGCACATGGCGCCGTCTTCCAGCCCGCCGGCGGCCATGCCGGCCGACTGCGTGAATGCCGAGATCTCGACGGGATCGTCGCCGAGCACGAAGCGCAGCGTGTCGGCATCGTGGACGGTGATGTCGAGCACCACGCCGCCGCCGGCGTCCGGCCTGGTGATGCGCCAGCCCTGCAGGTTTTCCGGCAGATAGACGGAGTGGAAGACGCGCGCGGCGATCGGCCTGCCGATGCGGCCGGCAGCGATCGCTTCGCGCATCGCCCGATGCGAGCCGGCATTGCGCAGGTGGTGATTGGTGCCGAGCACGACGCCGGCGGCCCTGGCCGCCGCGACCATCTTGCGCGCGTCGGCGCTGGTCAGCGCCAGTGGTTTTTCGCAAAGCACATGCTTTCCCGCCTCGATGGCGGCGAGTGCCTGTTCGAGATGCAATTCGTTGGTGGTCGAGATGTAGACGGCGTCGATGTCGGAGCCGAGCAATTCATCAATCGTCGCGACCGCCGCCGGAATGCGGTTTTCCAGAGCATAGGCGGTAGCCCGCTCCGGGCTGGAGCTCATCACTGCGGCGATCTCGCCGTCCGGCTGCGCGCGGATGGCGCCGATCATGAACTGTCTTGCGATCGTGCTGGCGCCGATCAGCCCCCAACTGACGGTCATGCCGCGTCTCCCATTCCTGCGCAGCCATGCTCCTTGCGATCGGGGCCGCAGCTTTCCCTGACCACGAGGTTGACGGCGCCGATATGATCCTCGGCGCGCGTGGTGCGCGATTGGATCATCTTCAGCACGACATGGGCGGCGCGCTCGCCGAGGCCGGCGGTGTTCACCGCGACGCTGGTCAGCGCCGGCATATAGTGCTCGGCCTCGGCGACGTCGTCGAAGCCGACGACGGCAAAGTCCGCGCCGGGTTCCAGGCCGCGCTTGCGCAGCGCCAGCAAGACGCCGAAGGCGACCGCATCGTTGAAGCAAAGGGCCGCGGTCGGCGGCGCGGCCATGGCAAGTGCGGTTTCCAGGCAGGCAATACCGCCCTTGCGGCTGGTTTCGCCCTCGAAGACCAGCCTGTCGGCCGGATCGATGCCGAGCGCTTCACAGGCCTCGCGAAAGCCGCCCAGGCGTTCGTGATAGACGACAAGGTCGGACGAGCCGCCGAAGAAGGCCAGCCGGCTGTGGCCCTTGCCGATCAGATGGGCGGTGGCAAGATAAGCGCCGCGATGATTGTCGGGCGTGATCACCGGGATGCGGCTTTCGGGAAGCCGGCGCATGACGAAGACGACCGGAACGCCTGCGGTCTCAAGGCGACGGAACGCGCCAGGCGTGGTGCCGCGCGCCGGCGACACGACGAGCCCGGCGACACCCTGCTCCATCAACGATTTCAGAACCTCTTCCTGGCGCACCGGGTTTTCGGCCGTATTGGCGATGAAAGGCACGACGCCGGCCGACTGGAAGACGCGCTCCATGCCGACCGCGAGCTCGGCGAAAAACGGATTGGTGAGATCGTTGATGACCATGCCGATGACGTTGGAATGGGCCTTGCGCAGATTGGCGGCGCCGCGGTTGTAGACGTAGCCGACGTCCTCGATCGCCTTGCGCACCTTGAGCACGGTTTCGGGCCGGATCAGCCCGCTGCCTTGCAGCACCAGCGATACCGTCGATTTGGACACGCCCGCCTCACGGGCGATGTCGAGTATCGTTGCCTTGGCCCGGCTGGCCATCCAGATCTGTCCTCCCGGTGGTTTCTTGTGCGATTTATTGGAACGATCTAATCCCTGCGGCGCATTTGAGTCAATCGCGTTTTTGCGAAGCCGGGAAAAATGCGGCTCGGCGGCGCAATTCTCCCGCAAGCAGGGCTTTCGGCTACTGCGATGCAGCAATTTTCGCTGCACGAGGCAGGGGGCAAAATATCTTGATTTGTTGGAACGTTCCATTTAATAGGCATTGGTAGGGGAGAGAGCCATGGACATCACCTTGCCCGGGGAAGGCGCCAGCCGTGTCCGCTACCGGCTTGTCGGCCAGCCGGTGCAGCCGGTGGCCGGCGCTCGCTTCTCGCGCATCGCCTACGCCGCCGCCCATGTCGTTGCCGATCCCCTCGCCATGACCGATCCGTGGTCGAGGCCCGCGGTCGACTGGGACAAGACGATGGCGTTTCGCCGTCACCTCTGGCGGCTTGGCTTCCGTGTCGCCGAAGCGATGGACACCTCTCAGCGCGGCATGGGTTTCGACTGGGCGAATGCCAAGGAATTGATCCGCCGCTCGATCGCCGAGGCGCGCAGCGTCGAAGGCGCCGATCTTGCGTCGGGCGCCGGCACCGACCATCTGGCGCCGGGGGGCGCCAGCAGGCTAGATGATGTCATCGCGGCCTATGAAGAACAGCTCGGCTTCATCGAAGGGCTTGGCGGCAAGGCGATCATGATGGCCAGCCGGGCGCTGGCGGCGGTCGCCAAAGGCCCCGACGACTATATCGGCGTCTACGACCGCATCCTGTCCCAGGCCTCCGGCAAGGTCATCCTGCACTGGCTGGGCGACATGTTCGACCCGGCGCTGAAAGGCTACTGGGGCAGCAGCGACTTCGAAACTGCGCTGGAGACGGTGGTCGCGATCATCGAACGCCATGCCGGCAAGGTCGAAGGCATAAAGATATCGCTGCTCGATGCCGGCAAGGAGATTGCGCTCAGGGATCGGCTGCCCGAGGGCGTGCTGATGTTCACCGGCGACGATTTCAATTACCCCGAGCTGATCGCCGGCGACGGCGACAGACATTCGCACGCGCTGCTCGGCATTTTCGATGCCATCGCGCCGGTCGCCAATGCGGCGCTGGCAAAGCTGGCCGACGGCGACCGCGCGGGCTACGACGCGCTGATGGCCCCGACAGTGCCGCTGTCGCGCAAGATCTTCGAGGCGCCGACCGAATACTACAAGGCCGGCATCGTCTTCATGGCATGGCTGAACGGCCATCAGGAGCATTTTTCGATGGTCGGCGGCATGCAATCGGCGCGCGGCGTCCGTCACTATGCCGATGTCTTTCGCCTTGCCGACCAGGCAGGGTTGCTGGCCGACCCCGGGCTTGCCATTGCCAGAATGACAAGCCTGTGCGCGGTAGCGGGCGTCTGATCGCGAGCGCTACAGTGTCCGATCCAAAGGTTGCTTCGGATGGCTTTGCGATTTGCCTTGTCTGGGCAAATCTGTATGCGGTATGCGTCCGGCAACAGAGAAGCCGATCCGGCGCTCCGCCGGCCAACTGGCATAGCTGCCGTTCTGCATTGGGGTAAGCTGATGACCTTCGACCTTCAGGGTAAGCGCGTTTTCGTGGCCGGACATCGCGGCATGGTCGGCTCGGCCATCCTGCGCAGATTGGCCGACGAGGATTGCGAGGTCCTGACCGCCTCGCGCGCCGAGCTCGATCTTCTCGACCAGGCCGGCGTGCGGCGTTGGATGTCAGACCGCAAGCCGGATGCAGTGGTGATGGCGGCGGCCAAGGTTGGCGGTATCCTGGCCAACAACAGGCTTCCGGTCGATTTTCTGCAGGACAATCTCGTCATGCAGAACAATGTCATCGACAGCGCCTTCCGCAACGAGGTGCAGAAGCTGCTGTTTCTCGGTTCATCCTGCATCTATCCCAAATTCGCGGCGCAGCCGATCTCCGAGGACGCCTTGCTGACAGGGCCGCTCGAACCCACCAACGAATGGTATGCGATCGCCAAGATCGCCGGGCTGAAACTGTGCCAGGCCTATCGGCGCCAGTACGGCGTCGACTACATCTCGGCGATGCCGACCAATCTCTACGGCCCGGGCGACAATTTCGACCTCAATTCCAGCCATGTCGTGCCCGCTCTGATGCGCAAGGCGCACGAGGCCAGGCGCGCCGGCCGCAAGAGCCTGGAGGTGTGGGGATCAGGCACGCCGATGCGCGAATTCCTGCATGTCGACGACGCCGCCGACGCGCTGGTCTGGTTGCTGAAGAATTATTCGGGCGACAGCCACATCAATGTCGGCTCGGGGGAAGACATCACCATTGCCGATCTTGCCCGCACCATCGTGTCGGTCGCCGGCGCCGATGCCGCAATAACATTCGATGCGACGAAGCCGGACGGCACGCCGCGCAAGCTGATGGACGTGTCGCGTCTGTTCGCCACCGGCTGGCGCCCGCGCTACTCGCTGCGCAGCGGGTTGGAACAGACCTATGCCTGGTTTCTGGAGCACGTCGAGACCGGCGATCTGCGCCTCGGTGCGGCCTGAGGCCGGTATAGGCAGGGAACGTCAGTCAACGAAAAATACCGACGGCCAATTGAGGGATTATCTGGATGGTGGGCGTGACAGGGATTGAACCTGTGACCCCTGCAATGTCAATGCAGTGCTCTCCCGCTGAGCTACACGCCCATCCGAAGCCGCGCATACACCATTTTTGGTTCGGCACGTCAATAGCGGGAAAGGGGAAAGAATGGCTGGCTTGCCGGGTCGGTCAAGACGCGAGAAAAAACGCGTCAGGCGGCCTGCAGCATCTTTTCGACTTCGTTGACGAGGTCGCGCAGGTGGAACGGCTTCGATAGCACCTTGGCGTCTTTCGGCGCCTTGGAATCAGGGTTCAGTGCGACGGCGGCGAAGCCGGTGATGAACATCACCTTGAGGTCGGGATCGATCTCCGTGGCGCGACGGGCGAGCTCGATGCCATCCATCTCGGGCATGACGATGTCGGTCAAAAGCAGCGAAAAAGGTTCCTCGCGCAGCCGCTCATAGGCACTGGCGCCATTGTCGAAATCGCTGACCTGATAACCGGCGCGCTCCAGCGCCTTGACGAGGAACCGGCGCATGTCGTCATCGTCTTCCGCCAGCAGAATGCGTGCCATCTTGTCCCGTCCGAATCACCCAACCGACAATGCCGTGCGGCAAGCCCGTTAACCATGCTGTATATGAGGAGGTGACGGTAAACATCAAGTGAACGTTGGCCGCACAATCCTGATTTGGCTGGCGCTTCGGCGGCTGGACATGCGGGCGGCGAGGTGGCACTTTCCTATCATGATGCATTGGTATTCCCGGGTTCGTCCAAATTGAAAACGGCAGCCGAGGATTTTTCGGTCGTTCCACCCTTCGAAATCCGATCGGGCGCCGAACAGCGCGTTCCCTTCCTCTTCAACTCGCCGCATAGCGGCCGCTACTATCCGGACCGGTTCATGGCTATGGCCAAGCTGGACCGCAACGCCATCCGCCGCTCTGAGGACTGCTATGTCGAGGAATTGTTCGGCGGCGCCGTCGCGCTCGGAGCGCCGATGCTGGCGGCAAACTTCCCGCGCGCCTATCTCGACGTCAATCGGGAGCCGTGGGAACTCGACCCGCGCATGTTCGCCGAACCGGTGCCGTCATTCTGCAACATCCGCTCGGCGCGGGTGGCCGGCGGGCTCGGCACCGTGCCCAAGCTGGTCGGCGAGGGGCTCGACATCTATTCCGGCCGCTTGCCGCTGGCGGAAGCCGTGGCGCGCATCGAAGCGGTCTACAAGCCCTATCACGAGACGCTGAAACGGCTTTTGACCAGAACCCATGCGCGCTTCGGCTACGCCGTGCTGATTGACTGCCACTCGATGCCGGCAAGCATAAGGGTCGGCGACAGCGGATTGCGGCCGGATTTCATCGTCGGCGACCGTTTCGGCATCTCGGCCGCGGCGGCGTTGACCGAGACGGCGATCGGCCTGCTCACCGGCATGGGCTACAGCGTCGCCCACAACAAGCCCTATGCCGGAGGCTTCATTACCGAGCACTATGGCCGCCCCGTGCGCCATCTGCATGCGCTGCAGATCGAGGTCAATCGCGGGCTCTACATGAATGAGCGGACGTTCCAGAGATCGGCTGGTTTCGACGCACTGGCCGACGATCTGGCGCGGTTTTCGGCCGAACTGATGGCGATGCCCGATCACAATTTCATGGATCTGCCGCTGGCCGCCGAATAGCCGCGGAATCGCGGTACCCGCCGCTCATGCGGCAGCGTAAAAAAAGACCGCATCGTTTGCACGACACGGTCGAAGTCTAGGGAGGAAACGCCCAAGGAGGGCATGGACAGGAACCCCTGTCCGAGAACAAACGTATTGTGCGCTGCACAAATGTCAAGGCGCGTTCCGGCTTTTTTAATTCACTGTGAAGTGGAAACTGCATTTCCATGACGGCGGCGTTGCATTCGAGCAACAGTTGGCACCATGCGAAAGGCTCCGAACGCCCTTGTTTCGGCATAAATCCGTAGGCAAACGGGTATCTCCAAACATGCTGGAGCGGGAGAATCAGTTGGACATCAACATCGAGTTCATGCGGCGCATTGCGCGTGCCGCCGCAGCCGAGACCTTGCCGCGCTTCCGCAACCAGGGCGCGGTCACCAACAAGGAGCGCGGCAGCTTCGACCCGGTCACCGAGGCCGACCGCGAGGCCGAGCGCGCCATCCGGGCGCTGATATCAGCGCAATACCCCGATCACGGCGTTCTCGGCGAGGAACATGGCAGCGAAAACATCTCCAGCCGGCATGTCTGGGTGATCGATCCGATCGATGGAACGCGCGCCTTCATTTCCGGCCTGCCGGTATGGGGCACGCTGGTCGGGCTGACGGTCGACGGCGATGCCGTCGCCGGCATGATGTCGCAGCCCTTCACCGGCGAGTTGTTCTACGCCAATGCCTCCGGCTCGCATTATGAAGGTCCCGGTGGCCCCCGAAAACTCGCTACGCGCAAGACGACGAATCTCGCCGAGGCGACGCTGTTCACCACCACGCCGGCGCTGTTCAAGGGAGACGCGCGCCTGCGCTACGACCTGTTCGAGCAACAGGTCCAGCTCGCCCGTTACGGCACCGACTGCTATGCCTTCGCGATGGTGGCGGCGGGCAGCGTCGATATCGTTGCCGATCCCGGATTGAAACCGTACGACATCGTCGCGCTGATCCCGATCATCGAGAAGGCAGGCGGCGTTGTCACCACCTTCGAAGGCGGCCCGGCGGAAAACGGCGGCGACATCCTGGCGGCGGCGACACCGGAGCTGCACGCAGCCGCGATGGCGGCGCTGCGCGGCTAAGCATCCGGTGCACCCACGCGTCTGTTTTGCGCAAATCCGACGGAAACCGCGGTACGGTCCTAAAGCAAAGCGCGCCGCGTTTGAGTGAACTCATGTGACGCGCTTGTTTTATGCATGTTATCGCAAAACCGCTGCGCGACATGCATTAGCTGTCGGCAGGCCAAGCGTCCGAGAGACGCAGGCCCCACAAAATGAGCACGAAAGAGATGAGGCCGGTCGGCGCGGACGAATACGCCACACCTTTGATCACAGCTTCCTGAAAGGCACTTCCGTGGAAGGCTCCGGCCGCCAACGGCATAGTCTCGTTGCCGGCCGCCCAAGCGCTGGCGATCACGTAGGCGGCCAGGATCGCCAAAGCCGAATAGATCAGCAGCCAGAAAGCAATCCGCGACGTCGCCGCGCCGAGATTGAGCCTAGATCATGTGAGGCCTAGAGCCAGCAAGAGAACGCCCTCCAGGGCGCTGAGCGTGTGCGCGGACAGTCCGAGCCGCGGTGCGGCGAGATACGGTATTGCAAACCCTTCGAATGACGAAAACAGCAGCAGCGCGACGCCAATCTGCAGTAGCCGATGCCCCTGACGTGACAGCGTGTTCGATGCGTTCATGGTCCTTTTTCTCCCGGCGAATGGCCTCCATTCTCTTTGGCAGCAACCTAGCGCTCGATGCCTTAACGGGAATAAGGGGGCACGCTGCGTCGGACAAGCGACCCGTGCGGGCTTTGTTGGCGGGCGCCGGCGAAGCGGTCAAACAGCGTCGCCGGTTCCGGGGATGAAGGCATCGAATGCCGCAAGCAACTGCTCGCGATAGAGGTCGGCTTCCTGGAGGATCTCATGGCGGGCGCCGTCGATCATCACTAGCGAGCCGACGCGCAGACGTCTCGCATAGGCTTCGACTGCCCTGGTCGAGACGACCTGGTCGGCGCCGGCGGCGATCATCAGCAAGGGCACCTGGATCTTGGCCATGAAATCCGGGTCGCTGACGATCAAGGATGCCTCGGTGGCCGCCTTCAGCCAGCGGATCGTCGGTCCGCCGAGCGCCAGCTGCGGATAGGTTTCGTAGATCAGCGTGTTGCGCCGATAGCGTTCCGGGTCGCTGGTCAGCTTGTTTATGGCGAAGGGCACCGATTCCTTGGGCCGCGGCCCCCATGCGGCATAGAGCCGGCCAAGGCCGAGAAGGCAGAACAGCGAACAGAGGCGGCGGACGGTTTTTACCGAAACCGGCAGGTCCGGCACGGTGAAGAACGGTGCGATCAGCACCATGCGGCGCACGCGGTTCGCCATCGAGGGCGCGGCGAGCAGCGCAATCACCGCGCCGGCCGAGTGGGCCAGTATGTAGTAGGGTCCTCGGCAATCGGGCAGCACGATCTCCTCGAAGAACTGCTCCAGATCGCCGGTGTAATCGAAGAAGCTCCGGACGAAGCCGCGCTGTCGGTCGCCGATCAGCCGGTCGGAAGCGCCCTGTCCGCGCCAGTCGAGGGTTGCCACGCCAAAGCCCCGGTCGGCAAGGTTGCGAATGGTCTCGAAATACTTCTCGATGCACTCGTTGCGGCCGGTCAGGACGACGACGGTGCCCTTCATCGGGCGGGCAACCGCGGCAAACAGCCCATAGCGGATCTTCTTGCCGTCGCGCGTGGTGAAGAAGCCGCCGGCCGCGTTTTCCGGCAGCGGATTGCCCGGAGTTTCCTGGAAGAGAGGGGGCTGGTGGAGAAGATCGGTCATGCGGTTTTTGGTTGGTGTCGGTGCCGGCGTGGGCGCAAGTCAGGCATAAACGCCCATGCGCCAAAAGCAAAGGAATTCGGGACGCCGGGGAGGTCGACCGCCAGGCAGCGAACAAGTAAGGCCGGAAGCAGCCTTGGCGTGCTTCCGGCCTCTGTCGACCGGGAGGAAGGGACGTTACACCCGGTTCGGCCTCGTCGTGTCGCCTTTTCCGGCGACCTGTTCGTGATCTCGAGAACAGTTTTAGTGCCGCCCGGCTGAACGCTCGCCGAAGCCACGGTTCATCTGCCGTTCATCGGCATCGGGACGTGGGCCGGGGACCGGTCCCGTTCGGACGCGGGAAAATCTTGAAATGCCGTCGCCGGCTTCCCAAATTTGGCATGCGGTCGCCAATGTCGGGGCCGCTGGCCCATCCGGAACGCCGTCACGGGTTTCGCACCGGCCATACGCAACCTTGTTGCTCAACAGGAGAACACACTATGCGTCACGTTGATTTTTCCCCGCTCTACCGTTCGACCGTCGGTTTTGACCGGTTGTTCACCATGCTCGATTCGCTTGCGCAGCCGGAAGGCCAGACGTATCCGCCTTACAACATCGAGCGCACGGGCGAGGATGCCTATCGCATCTCGATGGCTGTGGCCGGCTTCTCGGAAGATGAGATTTCGATCGAAGCTCACCGCAATGTGCTGACCGTCAAGGGTGAGCGCAAGGAGGAAGGCAATGGCGAAGGCTCCGAACTGCTCTATCGCGGTATCGCCAGCCGAGCCTTCGAGCGCCGCTTCCAGCTTGCCGATCACGTCGAGGTTGTCGGCGCCGCGCTGAAGAACGGCCTGCTCTTCGTCGACCTCAAGCGCAACATCCCCGAAGAGCTGAAGCCGCGCAAGATCGCGATCACCTCGGCTCCGGCCAAGGCCAAGCAGATCGAGGCCAAGACTGCCGCCTAAGCCAGGCAGCTAAACTCCGGGACGCCAACTCCCCGGGAAGAAAGGGCGGTGCAGCAATGCGCCGCTCTTTTTGCTGGTGGGCAAGGCTTGCTATCCGGCGAGCAGGTAGCCGAAACGGTCGACCTCGTCGGGCGTGGTCGCGAAGCTGGTGACAAACCGATAGAGCGCTTCGTCTTCGCCAATGTAGCCGTCGTAGCCGAGCGGCCTGTGCCAGTCGTGGAAGGCCGCCCCTGCCGCTTGCATTCTTTCGGCCTCGGCCTTTTTCATGACTGCGAAGACCTCGTTCGCCTGCGGCAGCCAGGCCAGCCGGGCCGAAGGGGAATCTTCTATCGCCGCGGCAAGCCGTGCCGCCATCGCATTGGCGTGCCGTGCTGTGTCGAGCCACAGCCCACCCCTGAAATAAGCATCGAATTGCGCGGCGATGAAGCGCGATTTCGAGAACAGCTGGGCCGCGCGCTTACGCAAAAAGGCCAATTCCTTGGCTCGCTCGAGGTCGAACAGCACGATCGCCTCGGCGCACCAACAGCCATTCTTGGTGCCGCCGAAGGAGAGGATGTCAACGCCATGCTTCCAGGTCATTTCGGCCGGCGTCGTTTCCAGCGCGACGAGCGCATTGGCAAAGCGGGCCCCATCCATGTGCAGCGGCAGTCCATGCTGCTTTGCGATCGCCGAAATCCTGGCGATTTCGTTCAGTGTGTAGACGGTGCCGACTTCGGTCGACTGGGTGATCGAAACGGCAACCGGCCGCCCGGAATGGACGTTTTCGGGTGCGAAACGGTCCACCGCCCGTTCCAGATTGCCGGCATCGATCCTGCCGAGTGCGCCTTCGACTGTACAAAGCCGCGAACCGCCGGTGAAATATTCCGGTGCACCGCATTCGTCCTCGATGATGTGCGATTCGCGATGGCAGAAGGAAATGCCGCCTGGCTTGTTATAGGTAGTCAGCGACAGCGAATTGGCAGCGGTGCCGGTGGCGACGAAAAACACCGCGACTTCGCATTCGAAGATCTCATTGAAGCGCCGGTAAACTGCCTTGTCGAGGACGCCGTCGCCATAGGCGGTGGAGAAGCCGTCGGCATGGGCCGACAGGCCGGCAGCGATACGGGGATGGGCGCCTGCCCAATTGTCGGAAGCGAAAATCATGCGTCTGCCTATGCTGGGGAAATCGGTGCGAGCTTGGCCGCTTTCGCATGCCGGCCGCAAGTGGCAGATACCGAAAATCCGCTAAAGCCAGCGAAACGCATGAGCGTAGATGCAGCGACTGAAGGTTACGCTGACACTGCGTTCCGCGCAATTTTCTGTCGCGAAAGCTTCAAGAATTTTGTGAATCGGTCTTGTGTGCATCCAAAATTTCTGTCATAAAAATTTAGGACAGTAGTGCTGTCTTATTTTGTCGCACAAAACTGGCCGCATTGGCATATGATTGCGCCTCTGCGGCCATTGCCGCGAGCGACAGCTAGACAGTCTGGCTCCGGCCTGTACGAATACCATATGCGAACCATGCGGAAAGCCGCACGGTCGGCAAGAATTTCGCAAGACGTGCCGCAGATTGAAAGGGGAGCCACGCGCTTCCCGACGGAAACCAGCGCCCGAAGGGGACGGAACGGAGGACAGGACGATGACGGATATGACGCCATCTGCGACGAAGGCCGCGCAGACGACAGCGGCAGCCGTCAAAAATCCGTCCCCGACCAATATTGGGCGAACCAACACCGGCTATGCTGCGCACGGCCTCTATGATCCGCGCAACGAGCATGATGCCTGCGGCGTCGGCTTCATCGTCAACATGAAGGGCGTGAAGTCGCACCAGATCGTCGAGGACGGCCTTGCCGTGCTCGAAAACCTGACGCATCGCGGCGCGGTCGGCGCCGATCCGCTGATGGGCGACGGCGCCGGCGTGCTGGTGCAGCTGCCGGACCGCTTCTTCCGCGAGGAGATGGCCAAGCAAGGGGTCGAACTGCCGAAGCCCGGCCACTACGCCGTCGGCCACGTGTTCATGCCGCGCGACCCGGAGCTGCAGGCGCATATCGAAGGCATCATCGCCGAGGTGGCGCAGCTCGAGGGCCAGCCGCTGCTCGGCTTTCGCGACGTGCCAGTCGACAATTCATCGCTGTCGAAGGCGCCCGACATCGCCGCTTCCGAGCCGGTGCACCGGCAGGTGTTCCTGGGCCGCGGCGCCGAGATCGAGAACGACGACGATTACGAGCGGCGGCTCTACATCCTGCGCAAGGTCATCTCCGGTCGCATCCATGAGGAGACCAAAGGCGTCGATAACGGCTTCTATGTCGTCTCGATGTCGTCGCGGACCATCGTCTACAAGGGCATGTTCCTGGCCTATCAGGTCGGCGCCTACTACAAGGACCTCACCGACCCGCGTTTCGAGACGGCGCTGATCCTTGTCCACCAGCGCTTCTCGACCAACACGTTCCCGTCGTGGAAGCTGGCGCATCCCTACCGCATGGTCGCCCACAATGGCGAGATCAACACGCTGCGCGGCAACGTCAACTGGATGGCGGCGCGGCAGGCTTCGGTCGATTCCGAACTGTTCGGCAACGACATCTCGAAGCTGTGGCCGATCTCCTATGAAGGGCAGTCCGACACCGCCTGCTTCGACAACGCGCTCGAATTCCTGACGCAGGGCGGCTATTCGCTCGCCCACGCCATGATGATGCTGATCCCGGAAGCCTGGGCCGGCAACAAGCTGATGGGTCAGGACCGCAAGGCCTTCTACGAGTATCACGCAGCGCTGATGGAGCCGTGGGACGGGCCAGCGGCGGTTGCCTTCACCGACGGCCGCCAGATCGGTGCCACGCTCGACCGCAACGGGCTGCGGCCGGCGCGCTACATCGTCACCGATGACGACCGCGTCATCATGGCTTCGGAAGCCGGCGTGCTGCCGGTGCCGGAGGAAAGGATCGTCAAGAAGTGGCGGCTGCAGCCCGGCCGCATGCTGCTGATCGACCTGGACAAGGGCCGCATCGTTTCCGACGAGGAGATCAAGTCGGAGATCGCGACCAGGCATCCCTACAAGAGCTGGCTCGCCAACACACAGCTCATCCTCGAGGATCTGAACCCGGTTGAGCCGCGCGCCCTGCGCAGGGATGTCTCACTGCTCGACCGCCAGCAGGCGTTTGGCTACACCCAGGAGGACACCAAGCTGTTGATGTCGCCGATGGCGACCACCGGCCAGGAAGCCGTCGGCTCGATGGGTACCGACACGCCGATTTCGGCAATGTCGGACAGATCGAAGCTGCTCTACACCTATTTTAAGCAGAACTTCGCACAGGTCACCAATCCGCCGATCGACCCGATCCGCGAGGAGCTGGTGATGAGCCTGGTGTCCTTCATCGGGCCGCGGCCCAACATCTTCGATCTTGTCGGCAATTCGCGCCGCAAGCGGCTCGAAGTGCGCCAACCGATCCTGACGAACGGCGATCTGGAGAAGCTGCGCTCCGTCGGCCACACCGAAGACCGTTTCGACACCAAGACGATCGACATCACTTACGGTTCGAATGAAGGCGCGGCCGGCATGCAGGGCGCCATCGACCGGCTGTGCGAGCGCGCCGAGGCGGCGGTCGCCGGCGGCTACAACATCATCATCCTTTCGGACCGTCAGCTCGGGCCGGATCGCATTGCCATTCCGGCGCTGCTGGCAACGGCGGCCGTGCACCATCATTTGATCCGCAAGGGATTGCGCACCTCGGTTGGGCTCGTCGTGGAATCCGGCGAGCCGCGCGAGGTGCATCATTTCTGCTGTCTCGCCGGCTACGGCGCCGAGGCGATCAATCCCTATCTCGCTTTCGACACGCTGCTCGACATGCACAAGCGTGGCGAATTGCCAGCGGAGGTCGATGCCTACGAGGTCGTCTCCCGCTACATCAAGTCGATCGGCAAGGGCATCCTCAAGGTGATGTCCAAGATGGGCATCTCGACCTACCAGTCCTATTGCGGCGCGCAGATCTTCGACGCCATCGGGCTCAAGTCGGATTTCGTGCAGAAGTACTTCACCGGCACGGCGACGCTGATCGAAGGCGTCGGGCTGGACGAGATCGCCGCCGAAACGGTCAGCCGCCACACCGACGGCTTCGGCAACGACCCGGTGCTGCGCAACAGCCTCGAGGTCGGCGGCGAATACATGTTCCGCATGCGCGGCGAGGCCCATATCTGGTCGCCCGACGCAGTGGCGACCTTGCAGCACGCCGTGCGCCAAGGCTCGTGGGAGACGTTCAAGGACTATTCCGCCCAGATCGACAGCGAGACGGCGCAGGCGCAGACCATTCGCGGCCTGTTCAAGATCAAGCTTGCGCAAGAGACCGGGCGCAAGAAGGTCAAGCTCGACGAGGTGATGCCGGCGGCCGATATCGTCAAGCGCTTCTCGACCGGGGCGATGTCCTTCGGCTCGATCTCAAGGGAAGCGCACACGACGCTGGCGCGCGCCATGAACGCCATCGGCGGCAAGTCGAACACCGGCGAGGGCGGCGAAGAGGCCGATCGCTATCTGCCACTGCCGGGCGGCGGCAAGAACCCCGAACGCTCGGCGATCAAGCAGGTCGCCTCGGGACGCTTTGGCGTCACGGCGGAGTATCTTGTCAATTCCGACATGATGCAGATCAAGGTCGCGCAAGGGGCGAAGCCAGGCGAGGGCGGCCAGCTGCCGGGTCACAAGGTCGATGCGACCATAGCAAAGGTCAGGCACTCGACGCCGGGCGTCGGCCTGATCTCGCCGCCGCCGCATCACGACATCTATTCGATCGAGGATCTGGCGCAGCTCATCTACGACCTGAAGAACGTCAATCCGGCGGCCGACGTATCGGTCAAGCTGGTCTCGGAAGTCGGCGTCGGCACGGTTGCGGCCGGCGTCGCCAAGGCGCGTGCCGACCACATCACCATATCAGGCTATGACGGCGGCACCGGTGCCTCGCCGCTGACCTCGCTCAAGCATGCCGGCAGCCCGTGGGAGATGGGCCTTGCCGAGACGCACCAGACGCTGGTGCTCAACGGCCTCAGGTCGCGCGTCGCGCTGCAGGTCGATGGCGGCCTGCGCACCGGGCGTGACGTCATTATCGGCGCACTGCTCGGCGCCGACGAGTTCGGCTTTTCGACCGCGCCGTTGATCGCGGCCGGCTGCATCATGATGCGCAAGTGCCATCTCAACACCTGCCCCGTCGGCGTCGCGACACAGGACCCGGTGCTGCGCAAGCGCTTCAAGGGCACGCCCGAGCACGTCATCAACTTCTTCTTCTATGTGGCGGAAGAGGTGCGGGCGCTGCTTGCCGAGATGGGCTACACCCATCTCGACCAGATCATCGGCGACACCGACCTTCTGGAAAAGCGCGAGCTGATCCAGCACTGGAAGGCACGCGGGCTCGACTTCAGCAAGATGTTCTACAAGCCCGATGCGCCGCACGAGGCGGTGCACTGGACCGAGCGGCAGAAGCATCCGATCGACGACGTGCTCGACCGCAAGCTGATCGAACTCGCAAAGCCGGCGCTCGAAGCCAGGCAGCCGGTCAGTATCGAACTGCCGATCCGCAACGTCGACCGTTCGACCGGCGCCATGCTGTCGGGCGAGGTGGCAAAGCGCTTCAAGCACAAGGGCCTGCGCGAGGACACGATCTCGGTCAAGCTCACCGGCACGGCCGGCCAGTCCTTTGGCGCCTTCCTGGCGCGCGGTGTCTCGTTCGAACTGGTGGGCGCCGCCAACGACTATGTCGGCAAGGGCCTGTCGGGTGGCCGCATTGTCATCCGCCCGCCGGAGAACACGAAAATCGTTGCTGCCGAATCCATTATTGTCGGCAATACCGTGCTCTACGGCGCAACCGAGGGCGAGGCCTATTTCTGCGGCGTTGCCGGCGAGCGTTTTGCCGTGCGCAATTCGGGTGTCGCCGCCGTCGTTGAAGGCGTCGGCGACCATGGTTGCGAATACATGACTGGCGGTATCGTCGTCGTCATCGGCCAGACCGGCCGCAACTTCGCCGCCGGCATGTCGGGCGGCGTCGCCTACGTGCTCGACGAGGCGGGTGATTTCGCCGAACGCTGCAACATGGCGATGGTCGAGCTGGAGCCGGTTCCGGAAGAGGACGACCTGATGGAAAAGCTGCTCCACCATGGCGGCGATCTCGACCATAAGGGCCGTGTCGACGTATCCGGCGATATGACCAGCCATGACGAGGAGCGGCTCTACCAGCTGATCTCCAACCACGTCCACTACACCGGCTCGGTACGAGGTCGCGAAATCCTCGACGACTGGGCGACTTTCCGGCCGAAATTCCGGAAGATCATGCCGGTCGAATACCGCCGCGCGCTGATCGAGATGGAGCGGATGCGCATGAACGTGGCGGCGGAATAGATTTGGAAATTGCCGGGAGGCCATGCGTCCCGGCAACCATCTTCATCAACAATCCTGACCTCGGACTGAAGGTTGCCACAGCTGCCTTATGAGGTTAACGGGTGCGTCGCCAGGCGTGCCTTCCGGACAGCAGGGACTGGACTATGGGCAAGGTAACAGGGTTTCTCGAGATCGACCGGCAGGTGCACAAGTACCAGCCGGCTTCCGACCGCATCCGGCATTTCCGCGAGTTCACGCTGCCGATGTCGGACAAGGAGGTCGAGAAACAGGCCGCGCGATGCATGGATTGCGGCATTCCTTATTGCCATGGACCGACCGGCTGCCCGATCCACAACCAGATCCCGGACTGGAACGACCTCGTCTACAATGGCGACTGGGAAAACGCGATCCGCAACCTGCATTCGACCAACAATTTTCCGGAATTTACCGGCCGCATCTGCCCCGCACCTTGCGAGGAAGCCTGCACGCTGAACCTCGAGGATATTCCGGTCGCCATCAAGACCATCGAGCAGGCCATTGCCGACAAAGCCTATGAAACCGGCCATATCCGGCCCTATCCGCCGGAACGGAAGACCGGCAAGCGCGTCGCGATCATCGGCTCGGGGCCGGCAGGCATGGCGGCTGCCCAGCAACTCGGCCGCGCCGGCCATGACGTTCACGTCTATGAGCGCGAGAGCCGGCCGGGCGGGCTGATGCGCTACGGCATCCCCGATTTCAAGATCGAGAAGCATTATATCGACCGGCGCATCGAGCAGATGCAGGGCGAAGGTGTCAGCTTCCATTGCGGCGTCAATGTCGGCGTCGACAAGCCGGTCGCCGAACTGCTCGCCGAATATGACGCCGTGCTCTATTGCGGCGGCTCCGAAACGCCGCGCCCGGCCAACATCCCGGGCGACGATCTCGACGGCGTGCACGACGCCATGCCGTATCTGGTGCAGCAGAACAAGCGTATCGGCGGCGAGCCGATCCAGTCGGTGGCATGGCCGTCGCGCCCGATCGTCGCCGGCGGCCAGCACGTCGTCGTCGTCGGCGGCGGCGACACTGCCTCAGACTGCGTCGGCACCGCCTTCCGCCAGGGCGCGGTACGCGTCACCCAGCTCGACATCCGGCCGCAGCCGCCGGAAAAGGAGGACAAGCTGTCGGTCTGGCCCTACTGGGCGACCAAGATGCGCACGTCATCGTCGCAGGCCGAAGGCGCCGAGCGCGAATTCCAGGTGGCGACGCTTGAATTCATCGGCGAAGACGGCCAGCTGACCGGGGTCAAATGCTGCGAGGTCGACGAAAAGCGCAAGCCGATCGCGGGCACGGAATTCGTCATCCGCGCCGATCTCGCGTTCATCGCCATCGGCTTTGCCGGGCCAGCCGCTCGCGGGCCGATCTCGGAACTCGACGGGCAGATGAAGATCGTCACCGACAGCCGCCGTTCGAAGAATGTCGAGGCCAATGACCGGGACTACAGGACCAGCGTCGAAAGGCTCTATGCGGCGGGCGACGTGCGGCGCGGCCAGTCGCTGGTCGTCTGGGCGATCCGCGAGGGTCGCCAGGCGGCGCGCGCCATCGACGAGGCGCTGATGGGATCGAGCGTGCTGCCGCGCTGAGCCCGTTCCGAAGAGGTTCTGTTTACTGGCGGATCGCCGTCGTCGTATCGGATGCGGCCGCCGTCGCAGGCTGTGTCTTGGGCGGCCAGGAGAAATCGTCGGCGCGGCCCGGTGAGGCGTCGGGCGCCTTGCCCTCGACGATCAGCCTTTCGCCCGGCAAATTCTTGTCAGCTTTTGCCGGCGGGGCGGCGCCGAGAAGTTCCGAGCCGCCGTCCAGCGCCGGATCGCTGAGCAGCATCGGCACGGTGCGATCGACAGCTATCGGTGCCGCGGCAGGTGCCGGCGCCTCGACGGGAGCGCCGGCCGGGGCAGAAGCCGTCACCACGCTTCCTGGCGCGGCCAGCCCCAGGATCTTCATCAGCTGCTTTTCGGTATAGAAGGCGAGCTTGCGCTTGCCGGCCTTCGACATGTTGATGCCGTCGTCGGAGCGCAGGCGCACCGATTGGCCGTTGATGTCCGGTCCGCTGGTGATGAAGGCGCCGTTCTCGTCGACGAACCCGTCCCAGACGTCGACGAATTCGCCGCCGTGGCTTTCGGCGGACGAGCGGAAGATGTCGTTGAAGGCCAGCATGTCGGAGGTCATTTTCGAGACCCGGAAGGCCGGCATGCCGACCCACAGATACGGCACCTTGGTTGCGGCGATGGCCTTGCCGAACGCATCGGTCCGGCGCTCGTATTCCTTGGTCCAGTTTTCGGATCGCGGCTGCTCGCGTACATCGCCGACGCGCATCTGCTGCCGGTCGTTGGATCCGAGCATGACGACGACGGCTGCCGGTTTTTCGGCAGCGATCAGCGACTTGACCTGTTCTGGCCAGTTGTAGACATCGTCACGCACGAAGCCGGACGATCCGTTGGCACGGACGACGATCCTGACGCCAGTGTTTTCGGCAAAGGCGGCGTCGAGCCCCTCAGCCAGCCCAGACGCCATGAAATCGCCGACCACCAGAACGACGCGTGCATCCGGCGCCTTCTCGACTACTGGGGTTGTCGGCTCGGCCGGCGGCGGCCGGCTAACTGACCGGGGCTTTCTCAGCTTGGGCCTGGGCTTTGTTCTCTGGAATTCTCTCTGGAATTCGGGCGGCGGCTGCTCAAACCGCTCGCTTCTGCGCGGAAACAACAGGTCGCGCAGCGACCAGCCACGACTTTCCGGCTCCTGCGCCATGGCCGCGGTATGAAAGGCACTGGCGCCGCCGACCGCCAGAACGGCGATCGCCAGAACGAGGATCGGCACGCGACGAACGATTAACCGGATGCGCGCAGCCGAAACCAATCACCCTCTCCATCCCGCAACCGGCTCTAGTTCTGCCTGAGCCATTTGAGCACTTCCTTGCTCGGATACCCGTCCTGGGTCAAGCCAGCCTTTGCTTGGAAGGCCATGATGGCGGTTTTCGATCCGTCACCGATCTTGCCGTCGAACTTGCCGTCGTAATAGCCGTGCTCGGAAAGTCGCTTCTGAAGCTCCTGCCTTTCCTCGAAGGAGAGCTTGGTAAACGGTCGCTTCCAGTCCTGCACAAGCCCGCCATAGCCGGCAATTTCGTCGGCAAGAAGGCCCACGGCGAGCGCATATTTGTCGGCATTGTTGTAACGCTTGATGACCGAGAAATTCTTGATCATCAGGAAAACCGGCCCGCCGCTGCCGCCGGGCAGCTTCAACGTCGCTTTGTCCGCACCGTTCTTGAACGGCTTGCCGTTGGCACGGCTGACCCCCAGCGCCTGCCATTGCGACAGCGACTTCGAGCCTCCGGGCAGCTTCTTGCCGTCCGGAAGGCTGACCTCATAACCCCAGGTCTTGCCTGCCTGCCAGCCGTTCTTCCTCAGCAAATTGGCGGCTGTCGCCAGTGCGTCGGGAATCGAATTCCAGATGTCGCGCTTGCCGTTGCCGTCCATATCGACCGCATAGGACTGGTAGCTGGTGGGGATGAACTGGGTATGGCCCATCGCGCCGGCCCATGAGCCGCTGAGATGGCTTTCGTCGATGTCGCCGGTCTGCAGGATCTTCAGCGCCGCGATCAGCTGGGTGCGGGCAAATTTCGCTCGCTTCGGATCGGCATAACCAAGCGTCGCCAGCGAGCGCACGACATTGCGCATGATATCATCGCGCTTGAGGGTTTCGCCGTAGTTCGATTCCATAGACCAGATGGCCAGCAGGATGTAGCGGTCGACGCCGTATCTTGCCTCGATCCTGTCCAGCCAAGGCTTCCATTTCCTTGCCATCTGCTGGCCGACGGCGACCGACTGGTCATGGACGCGGTTGTCGAAATAATCCCAGGCGGGTGCGGTGAATTCGGGTTGAGTACGGGCCTTTTCCAGTACCACCGGGTCAGCATCGTTGATGCCCTTGAATGCCTGGTCGTAGACGGAGCCGGAAACGCCGCTCGCCACGGCGGTAGCACGGAAGCTGGCGACCCATTGGCGGAAGCCGGCATCGGCAAAAGCCGGCCCGCTGGGCATGAGCAAAGCAAGCGAGAGGCTGGCGGCCGTCAGGACGCTGGTGAAGCGCCTTGCGGCGTTGCGAACGGACATCTTTTCCTCCTTCTTCATCTCAGGAAGACTATTCATCGCCGAACCCGGTTAGCATTTGGTTTACCATAGGTGCCGTGCGGGATAAAAAGATGCGTCAATGCTTTACCAGCTGAGATTTATGACCCGCCGTTCAGTAATCCTCGATTTCGGCATGAAAATGTCTCGAATCGGGATTGCCGAACAGGCATGCAAATGGATAATTGGCACATGAAGAGAGTTCGCAAGGCAGTGTTCCCGGTTGCCGGTCTCGGCACGCGCTTTCTCCCTGCTACCAAGGCCATTCCCAAGGAAATGCTGACGGTCGTCGACAGGCCGGTCATCCAGTATGTGGTCGATGAGGCGCGCGATGCCGGGATCGAGCATTTCATCTTCGTGACCGGCCGCAACAAGGCGGTCATCGAGGATCACTTCGATGTCCAGTTCGAGCTCTACGACACGCTTGCGCAGCGCGGCAAGGACGACCAGCTCGCCCGCCTGCAGCGGCTGCAACCGGCGCCGGGGCAGACCAGCTTCACCCGCCAGCAGGTACCGCTCGGCCTTGGCCACGCCGTCTGGTGCGCGCGCGAGCTCGTCGGCGACGAGCCCTTTGCGCTGCTATTGCCCGACATGATCATGCAGTCGGAAAAAAGCTGCATGAAGGACATGGTCGAGCTTTACGCCGAGACCGGCAACAACATCGTCGCCGTGCAGGAATGCGATCCGGCCGAGGCGCACAAATACGGCATTGTCGGCCGCGGCGAGGACGCGCATCACGGTTTCCGCATCACCGGCATGGTGGAAAAGCCGAAGACCGGCACGGAGCCGTCGAACCTCTACATCAACGGGCGCTATATCCTGCAGCCGGAGATATTCAAGATACTCGAAGGTCAGGAAAAAGGCGCCGGCAACGAGATCCAGCTCACCGATGCAATGCTGAAGCTGCAGAAGCAACAGCCCTTCTACGGCTACCACTACCGCGGGCGGACGTTCGACTGCGGCTCGCCCGAAGGCTTCGTCGAGGCCAACGTTGCCTTCGCACTGTGGCGCAGAGACATGAATGCCAGCATGGCCGGTGTCATTCGCACGCTTCTCGACGAACTCGCGCCGTCAGAACGCCGCGGCATAGCCTTGTAGTTTCAACACCGGTTGCCGCGCTGATCGGCTAAAGCGCGCCGCGTTCGACCGGCCTCATGCGACGCGCTTTAGGTTCTTGTTTTAGGCAAGTCGTTATCGCAAAACCGCTGCACACTTTTGCGCGACATGCATTTAGCGCTGCAACTTCAAGCCGACGAAGATACTGTTGGCCGTGTAGTCGCGCCCAATCAGGTTGCTGGTCAGTTTTTCAGTCCTGGCGCGGGTGGTGAGCCCGGTGTAGCGGGTCAGCCACCACGTCAGCCCAGCCTCGGCGCTCAGCGTCAAATCATGATCGTCGGAGCCGGTATAGTCGCGCCATTCGAGGCCGAGAGCGGCATTTCCGGTCAGGTTAGCGCGGATCTGCCGCTCGCCGGTGAGGCTGCCGGAATAGAGCATGTCGCCGCTTTCGCCCGCATTCGTCGTGTTCTCGGCGGTCGTCTGTGCGGTGAGCCCGATCGTGGTGCCGCGTTCCGGCGACCATTTGAGATCGGCATTGACCGTCGCGCCCGAAATAGCCGGCAGGGCATCGTCGTCGATAGCTTCGCGCAGCCAGCCGACCGAGAACTCGCCGGTAAGCTTCTCGCGGAGATCGAGCTCGACGCCGGCCCGTGCGCCAAGCCTGGTCGAGGAGCGCTGGAAGCCGTTTGGATCGACGCGCAAATCATAAGCGCGCCGGCCGATCTCGATTTCGGTGAACGGGGTGATGGCAGGCGAGATCTCGTAACCGGTACGCAAAATGGCCGTGTAGAGCGTCGAGTCGCGGCCCTTCTGCGACAGCGATCCGCCGGACGAAAGCTTGGCGTCGCCAAAGATGTCGTGCTCGACCGCGCCGGTCAGCGCGAAGCGCATCTTGCCGGTATCCTTCTCGACGGCGAGACTGCCGTTCACGGTCTGGCGCACCGGCTGGCCAACGGCGCCGACGACCGCGTCCGGCGCCGAGGCCGATTCGGGCACGGCCTCATAGCCCAGCTTGGCGATGGCGCGCAGATCATTGTCGAGATCGATGTTGAGTGTGCCGTCGACGTGGCCTTGCGCCTCGTGAATGTCATAGCCGGACAAGGTTTCGCGGAAGATGCCATAGCCCTCAACCGTCGCCGAATTCTCCCTCCAGTCGGAGACGGCGTTGAAGCGCAGCGTCGTTTCCGACAGCAAGGCCGGCTTGCCGAGGCTGCTCGAATCGGCGTTTGTCGAAGACGTCAGGCCTTGCTCGAGCGTCGGCCGGATTACGAAAGAGCCGAGCTTGATGCCGGTGGCGGCGAACGGGTCGTCCTCGTTCTTTTTGTTCTGGCCTTCGATGGCTTCGGTGCGCTCGGCGCCGGGGTCGAGCCTGAGCCTCTCGGCGGAATCGATGGTGACGGCACGGCGGTTGACCGTATCCTGCTCGTCTATAGCGGCGGTATCGGTGTCATCGGTCGCCGCCGCGGCTGCAGTCGCGGCTCTCTTGCGCTTCTGGCTGTCAGCGGTCTCGTCTTCGGCGTTGGCCGCATTGGCGGCGCGTGGCGTCGCGCTTGGCCGCCGTCGGGGTGGCGGAGCAGGGTTGTCGGGAAATGGGTCGCCGCTGGCCGCTGGTTGATCGAAAGTGCCGCCGGTTGTGGCCGCCTCGCCCGTGCCGTCGTCAGGCAACGCCCCTTGGCTGGCCGGGCGATAGGTAGGCAGCGGCGTATTGTCGTTGGCGGTTGCAGCAGCCTGCGCGGCTTGGGTTCCGGCTATGCTCGATTGCCTGATCTTGTACTGCTGTTCGTCCAGGATTGTCGATTCCGAAACCTCGCCGCGCAGCTCGGTTTCCTGGGCGCAAAGCAGTGCCGGCCGCGACAACGCAAAGACACTGGTTGCCAGCAGCAAAGCGCAGACCGCCTTGCCCTTTCGTCCCATTTTGTTTTGAGGCTGAAACCCGGACATCGGCACCACTGCTTGCGCGGCGCACGCGCGCCATACTTACGAAACCGTAAATGGGGATGGTTAACGGAGCGTTGAGGCATGGCCCGTCAGGAGGTTCCGGACGGCAATTCCGTTGGACAGGCGCGCGCCGAAGCGCTAATCGCATCGTCCATGGACGTGAAATCCCCAGACAGGAAGCGGCATGACGGGCAGGCCGCGATTGCCTCGGCGCTGAGAACCGTGGCGACGGAACAGGCCGGCGTCGCGGCACTGGCAGACGCTCTCGAAAACGGGCTGGCCGAGCCGTTCGCACGAGCCGTCGGCATGGTGTCGCAGATCGATGGCCGCGTCATCGTCACCGGGGTCGGCAAAAGCGGCCATATCGGCTCGAAGATCGCCGCAACGCTCGCCTCGACCGGCACGCCGGCCTTTTTCGTCCACCCTGCCGAAGCCAATCACGGCGACCTTGGCATGATCGCCAGAAACGACGCCATAATCGCGCTTTCGTGGTCGGGCGAAAGCCTTGAGCTCAAGGGTATCATCGCCTATTCGAGGCGCTTCTCGATCCCGCTGGTCGCGGTCACCGCGGGTGAAAAATCGGCTCTGGCGCGCGCGGCCGACGTTGTGCTTCTGCTGCCGCGAGCACCGGAAGCCTGCCCGCACGGGCTTGCGCCGACGACCTCGACACTATTGCAAATGGTAATGGGCGATGCGCTGGCCATCGCGCTGCTCGAGGCACGCGGCTTCACCCCGGACCATTTCCGCACGTTCCATCCCGGCGGCCAGCTCGGAGCCAACCTGACGCAGATCCGCGAGATCATGCATGTCGGCGACAGGCTGCCGCTGGTGTCGTCAGGTACCGGCATGCGCGAGGCAATCCTCGAATTGTCGCGCAAGGGGTTTGGCTGCGTGGCCGTGACTGCCGCGGACGGCAAGCTGATCGGCATCATCACCGATGGCGACATCAGGCGCCATATCGGCAGCGATCTCCTGGCAATGAGCGTCGATCAGGTGATGACCAGAGAGCCGAAAATGGCTTCGCCCGACACGCTTGTTGCGACGGCGCTGCAGACAATCAACGACTCGGCTATCACCAGCCTGATGGTGGTCGAAGGCAGGCGGCCGATCGGGCTCGTCCATCTACACGACCTGCTGCGCATCGGTGCTGCCTAGCGGGCTTCTAGACCGCCTCGACCGTCAGTTCCAGGTCGGTATCAGCGGCGCCCGTCACGCGCACTTGCGTGCCGGCCGGCATGTCAGGACCGGAGACGCGCCACAACGTGTCGCCCAGCTTTATGCGGCCGCGCCCGTCCTTGATCGGCTCGGCAAGGGTCGCCGTCCGGCCGACCATCTGTGCGCCGCGACGGTTGAGCAGGGGCTGGTCGGTTTCATCATGGCGTCCGCCCACCAGCCGCTTGCCGACATAGGCCGAGACCAGCGACAGCGCGAGGAAGGCGAGGACCTGGACTTGCCAGGTCCAGAAACCGGCATCCCAGATGAGCAGTGAGACGACGCCTATCAACAGCGCGGCAATGCCGATCCACAGCATGAAAATGCCCGGCGCGATGACCTCCATTACCAGCAGGACGAAGCCGAGGACCATCCAGCTCCACGGGCCGAGTTCGGAAACAATGCGGCCGAGCATGGCTGTGGCCTCAGCTTTCGCTCGGGCGAACGACCGGCGGGCGGGCGGCCTGTCGTGCGGCACCGGCGGTGCCTTCGCTTCGGAAAACTTCCTTGGCGATTTCGCCAATACCGCCGAGCGTGCCGATCAGCGATGAGGCCTCCATCGGCATCAGCACGAGCTTGCTGTTTGTCGCTGAGCCGATCCTGGTCAGCGCTTCGGTGTATTTCAGCGCGACGAAGTAGTTGAGCGCCTGCACGTCGCCTTTGGAAATCGCCTCCGACACCACCTGCGTGGCGCGTGCTTCAGCCTCGGCCGAGCGCTCGCGCGCCTCGGCATCGCGGAAGGCGGCTTCCTTGCGGCCTTCGGCCTCCAGGATCTGCGATTGCTTGAGGCCTTCGGCGGCGAGGATCTGCGCGCGCTTATTGCGCTCGGCCATCATCTGTCGGCCCATCGATTCGACGAGATTGGCCGGCGGGTTGATGTCCTTGATCTCGACACGAGTGATCTTGATGCCCCAGGGATGCGCCGCCTCGTCAACGACGCGCAGCAGGCGCTCGTTGATGGCGTCGCGGTTCGACAAAAGTTCGTCGAGGTCCATCGAGCCCATCACGGTGCGGATGTTGGTCATCGTGAGATTGAGAATCGCATTCTGCAGGCCGGAGACCTGGTAGGCGGCCTGCGCCGCGTTGAGCACCTGATAGAAGGCGATGCCATCGACGGCAACGGTGGCATTGTCGCGGGTGATGATCTCCTGCGTCGGTACGTCGAGCACCTGCTCCATCATGTTCATCTTGGCGCCGACACGGTCGACGAAAGGCACGATCAGGTTGAGGCCCGGGTTCAATGTCTTGGTGTAACGGCCAAAACGTTCGACGGTATAATTATAGCCTTGCGGAATTGTTCGGATGCCCTTGATAAGCACCAGCACGACAAGGGCGACAAGAACAAGAAGCGCGATATCAAAACCACTGAAACCCATTTGGCTCTCCCCTCAAAGGCCGGCCATGTTGGATATTCCACGCGACCGATTCCACCAAACACTTAAGTGTGTTTCAGCAATGTTACAATCAGGTGATCACGGATTGCGGGTGCATAGACGGGTGATCTGTTCAGGCCCAGCCGGACAGCTCGCGCCGCACCATCGCCTCGATCACCGCCATGCCCTCGGCACTGTCGTTGAGGCAAGGGATGTGTGCGAACTTTTCGCCGCCGGCATGATGGAAGGTCTCGGACGCTTCCCTGCCGATCTCGTCCAGCGTCTCGATGCAGTCGACGGAAAATCCTGGATTGACGATGGCGACCGATTTCACGCCTTCGCGCCCTAGTCTTTCGACCGTCTTGTCGGTGTAGGGCTGCAGCCACTCCTGCGCGCCGAAGCGCGACTGGAAGGTGGTAATCAGCTTGTTTTCATCCCAGCCGAGCTTTTCGCGCAGCAGTCGGGTCGTCTCGAGGCAATGGGCCTGGTAGGGGTCGCCCTTGTCGGAATAGGGTTTCGGAATGCCGTGATAGGAAGCAATGACAATTTCCGGTTCGAATCCGAGGCTCGCCAGATGCTTTTCGACCGAACGGGCGAGCGCCTCGATATAGGCCGGCTCGTTGTAATAGGGTGGCACGCTGCGAATGGCCGGGGCGCGGCGCATCTTCATCAGCGCGCGAAACAGCTGGTCGTTGGCAGTCGCAGTCGTCGTCGCCGAATATTGCGGATAGAGCGGGAAAGACAGGATGCGGTCGCAGCCTTGCTCGACCAGTCTCTCGGCCACGCTCTCGGTCGAAGGGTTGCCGTAGCGCATCGCCCAGTCGACGACGACATTGGGTAGCTCGCCGAGCGCGAGCCCGAGCTTCTCGGCCTGGGCGCGGGTGTAGGTTCGCAGCGGCGACTCGTTGCGCTCCCGGTTCCATATCCTGGCGTAGTTGGCCCCTGATTTCTTCGGCCGGGTGGTGAGGACCACGCCGTAGAGGATCGGATACCAGATCGCCTTGTTGAGCTCGATGACGCGCGGATCGGACAGGAACTCCCGGAGGTAGCGCCACATCGGCTTGAAGCCGGTGCCGTCCGGGGTGCCGAGATTGATCAGCATCACACCGACCTTGCCGGTCCTGACCAGAGGGCGCCCTGCCGACGGCGAGGCGGCAGTCTCCTCGGCTTTGATTTCAGCAGGGTTGGCAAGCGTCATGAGGTTCTCCAACACCGCGAACCAACGGTGTCGCGGCGAAAGTAGCGATGCCGCGCCGGTTTTCAAATGCTGCGTCTGGCCGCACCTTATCCCAGAAATGCAACACCCGCCCGGTCTGCCGGGCGGGTGCATTGCGTTCCTGCGGCCGGATTACTTCGAGGCCGCCGGGATCGTCAAGGTTGCGCCGACCGGAAGGCGGCGTGGCTCGTAGGCTTTGTTGGCATCGGAGATTATTTTCCATTTGGTGCCGTCGCCATAAGCCTTCACCGCGAGATCCCAATAGGTATCGCCGGCGACGATTACATGGCTGCTTTCGGCCGGTGCCGGCTCAGCCGGAGCAGGGGTCGCCGGAGCCGGTGTGGCCGGAGCCGCAGGTGCCGCCGGCTGGGCCGGCTCGGCGGGTGCGGATGCCGGCGCTGTTTCAGCCGGGACGGCCGGCGGCGTCTTGGAAATGTCGCCGGAGCCGGCCGGCATTTCGGGCACTGCCGGCTCAGCAGGCTTTGCCGGCGCAGCCTCAGCAGGTTTTGGCGGTTCGGCAGGGTTGGCAGGTTCTGCCGCCGGGGCCACGGTCGCGGCGATCTCGATGATGCGGCCGTCGAGCTTCGGCGTATAGGGCCGGTGCGCGCCCAGGTAGTCGGCGACGACCTGTTCCAGCCCCGGGCCGTAATCATAGGCGTTCTTGGCCTTCTCGGCGAACACCTTGTAGCCGTCGCCGCCCTGGCGGACATAGTTGTTGGTGGCGACCAGGTAATCCTTGTCCGGCTTAATCGGTGTCCAGGCGCCGCCTTCCATGACCTCGACCGATTTGACGCGTCCGTTAGGCGGCGCCGATTTGTCGAACGCATATTTCAAGCCGGCAACCTGCGGGAAGCGCCCGGCGCCGTCCTCGACCTGGCTGAGGCCGCTTTCGAGGCCGGCAACCAGATCCTTGCCGGAGATCTGGAAGGTCGCCAGCGTGTTCTGAAACGGCAGGACGGTGAGAACCTCGCCCATGGTGACGGTGCCCTGGTCGATCGAGGCGCGCAAGCCGCCGCCATTCGAGATGACGATCTCGACACCTTGGTCCTTGACCCGGTCGAGGACGGCGTCGGAGACCAGATTGCCCATCTCGCATTCGCGGGCGCGGCAGTTTTCGCGACTGCCGTCGATCGCCTTGGTGGTCTCCGCGACTTCCTTGTTCTTCAAAGCCTCGATCGGCGCGCCGAGTTCCTTGATGCGGGCAAGCACGGCGGGGTCGGGTGTGATCGATTTGTCGAGATGGATGGGATCGCCGCTTGCCTCCTTGACGACGCCATTGTCGTCGAACACGACCTTGAACTCGCCGAGATATTTCGAATAGGACGCCGCCTGGACGACCGGCACTTTGTAACCGTCCGGATTGTCGACCATCGTCGGATATGGGCCCTCCGCCTTGGGGTCGGTGTTGGACAGCAGCGAATGGCTGTGGCCGCCGACCACCACGTCGATCCCGGGGATCTTGGCGATCACGTCGCGCTCGCGCTTGTAGCCGATATGGGTGACCGCGATGATCTTGTTGACGCCCTCTCGCTTCAGTTTCTCGACCTCAGCGGTGATCGACTTGACGTCGTCTTCGATGGCAATGTTCGGGCCAGGGGTGGCAAGCTCCGGCGTGTCGTTGGTGACCGCGCCGACGATGCCGATCTTCTGGCCGCCGACCTCGACCACGATCGACGGCTTGACGCGGTCGCCGAGCTTGGATTGCGCATTGGCCTTCACATTGGCGCCGAGCACCGGAAACTGGATCATGTCGAGAAACGGCGCCAGCGCCGACTCGCCATCGTCGAACTCATGGTTGCCGAGAGCCTCGGCATCGAATTTCATCTGGTTGAGGAATTCGCCTTCGGTCTTGCCTTTGTAGGTCGTGTAGAAGAGCGAGCCCTGGAAATTGTCGCCGGCGCTGAGCAGCAGCACGTTCTGGCCTTCCAGCTTCTTGCGCTCCTGCGCGATCGCGGTGACCAGGCGGGCGGCGCCGCCGACGCATTCGCCCTTGGTCTCCTCCTCGGCCGAGCAGGTCGATTCGTACTTGTTGTTGCTCTCGATGCGGCTATGCCAGTCGTTGATGTGCAGGATGTTGAGCGTGTAGTCGGCAAAGGATACCCCTGCCGACAGGCCAAGCGCCGATGCCGACAGCGCGGCGATGGCAGCAATCTTCTTCATTCTCGTCTCCCGGATAACTTGAGTACAGCGCCGCGCGTCATTTGGGACGCGCAAAGGACGCTGTACCAATTTTTATTTTGCGCATGATCCTTTCCGAAAATCGACTCCGATTTTCGGGGTCATGCGCAGAGGCGTTTAACGCTCTTGTTTGACTGGGATGTAACAGCCCTCTTGGGCTATGTTCACATCGCGTTTCAGTCGATGCAAGCGGAAATCGGCATCAGCTTTGCCGGCGCAAGAAGACGGCGGCTTGAAGCCGCCGCCCTTGTGCAAAGTAAATTCGGAATCGGATTTCAGGTGCGCCTGGTCAGCACAAAATTCTGCCCGCTCGCGCTGGTGCAATTGAGCTGGCTGGTGGAGACCATCAGGCAGTTGAAGCTGATCGGCGTCTGGCGGATCAGCGACGTGCCATGGATCTCGACCGAGGTGCCGCCGGTCATGGTGTAGCTGCCATCGGCAAGCTTCTGGCCGGTGTCGGTTGCGACGGTCGCGAAGCTGCCGCCCTTGAAGGTGGACAAGCCCGTGCCCTGCGCGTCGATCCAGGAGCCTTCAACCCCCTTGGCCGTGATCACCGGCGGCTCGCCTGGGCCGGTTGTCGTGCAGGCCGCCAACGCGACCGTAGCGGCCGCGGCAATGCCAGCCGAAAGCAGTCTTTGCGCAATCGTCATCTTCAAGATCCTCTCCTCTCGCATCGGCCCGAAAATCGATCCGATTTTCGGAAAGCACGATGCGCACATTCAAAGTGCTAGAGCGTACTTTGTGCGTCCAAATGGACGCACGTGGCTCTAGGCCGCCCCTCTTCAATCGCCCGATTTCCGGGCGATTGCAAGCTGGCCGAGTGTCGAGGCAACGCTGCTATCGAACGAGGATGTTGCGGAATTGCCACGGGTCTTTGGTATCGAGATCCTCGGGAAACAGACC
The DNA here is from genome assembly GCF_040318575.1 of Mesorhizobium sp. M1088. Lineage (NCBI taxonomy): Bacteria > Pseudomonadati > Pseudomonadota > Alphaproteobacteria > Hyphomicrobiales > Phyllobacteriaceae > Mesorhizobium > Mesorhizobium sp. M1088. Next base: position 223,323 of record NZ_JAMYMO010000008.1, read on the forward strand.
AGGCCGATTGTCGAGCGGTGTCCAGTCGGTATAATAGCTCCTGACCGGCCCGAGATAGGGGCCCTGCACGTCGAGGCAGCGCTTGTAATCCATCTCGTCGGCCTCGACGATGCCGGCCTCGGGATTTTCCAGCGCCCAGACCATGCCGGCCAGCACCGCCGACGTGACCTGCATGCCGGTGGCGTTCTGATAGGGCGCCAGCTTGCGCGCCTCGGCCAGCGACAGCTGCGAGCCGTACCAGTAGGCGTTCTTGGCGTGGCCGTAGAGCAGCACGCCGAGTTCGTCGACGCCATCGACCAGTTCATTTTCGTCGAGCACGTGATGCACGGGCTGAGCCTTGCCGGCGACACCGAACATCTCGTGCAGCGACAGCACTGCGTCGTTGCAGGGATGATAGGCGTAATGGCAGGTCGGCCGGTATTGCACCTTGCCCTTCTTGCCGCGCAGCGTGAAAAAATCGGCAATCGAGATCGCTTCGTTGTGTGTCACCAGGAAACCGTATTGCGGGCCGGGCGTCGGACACCACGTGCGCACGCGTGTATTGGCGCCGGGCTGCTCCAGATAGATCGCGGCCTTCGAACCGTTCTTGTGGCTTTTGGCGTTCTTCGGCATCCACGCCTCATGCGTGCCCCAGCCGAGCTCGGCCGGCTGCAGCCCTTCCGAAATGAAGCCTTCGACCGACCAGGTGTTCCAGAACACGTTCATCGGCTTGGGCTTCTTGGTGCGCTGGGTGTCGCGCTCGGCGATATGGATGCCCTTGACGCCGGCCTTCTTCATCAGCCTGGCCCAGCCTTCGCGATCGTGCTGCGCGGGTTCCGAGAAGTCGAGGCCAAGATCTGTGGCGAGATTGACCAGTGCCTGCTTGACGAACCACGAGACCATGCCCGGATTGGCGCCGCAGCACGAGATCGCCGTGGTGCCGCCCGGGTTCTTCGCGATTTCAGTACGTACGGTCTCGCGCAGCGCATAGTTGGTGCGTGAGGCGTTGTCGGCCTTCTCGTCGAAATAAAAGCCGAGCCAGGGTTCGACCACCGTGTCGATATAGAGGACGCCAAGCTTGCGGCAGAGCTTCATCAGCTCAAGCGAGGAAGTGTCGACCGACAGGTTGACGCAAAAGCCCTGGCCGCCGCCATTGGTCAAAAGTGGTGTCAGCAGCTTCTTGTAGTTCTTTTTGGTCACCGCATCCTGCATGAAAGTGATGCCGCGCTCGTCGAGCAATTTGCGGTCGGTGTCGCGCGGGTCGATGACCGTCATGCGCGACTTGTCGAATTTGAAATGGCGCTCGATCAGCGGCAGCGTTCCCCGTCCGATCGAGCCGAAGCCGATCATCACTACAGGGCCGGTGATCTCACCGTAAACGGGCCAGTTTTCATTCGCCATTTATCGATTACTCCCTCAAAAAACGCTTCGGAACAGCGGCTTGGCCGCGGCGCGACAAACCATAGATCATTGTCACAATAAAGCGAAAAGCGGACGGCCGGCCTCACGCCGCGCCATCCCGGCTACGGCTCGACTAGTCTCGCGAATGCAGGCTTGAAGAGGTCACGTGCCTCGGAGACCGGCAGTTCCAGCAGATCGTCGGCGCAGGCCTGGATGGCATGCGGCAGGGTCTGGAGCCCGAAAACCAGAACCTGCTTGTCGCCCTCACGCCAGAGGCTGACCGCTAGATATTCGCCGATGAGATCGTCCATGCCGCATTCGGCTTCGTGATCGATATCGGTCTGATCGATCGGTTTCTTGTGCCGCTGCTTGACGAAGGAGGCCAGGGAAGGACCGGGCTTGCCATCCACCGTATCCGAGAAAATGTCCTGAAGGCCAAGCAGGGCGCCGCGCAGCACATCCATGATGTAGGCGTCCGAATTGTTGGTCGGATGCGCTCCGCCGCAGAAGATGCTGCCGGACTCCCGCCAGCTCATCAGCCGCGGAGTCAGCGACGTCACTTCGAATGTGCTGTCCTCATAGCCGCCGAGCGTGCCGCCGTTCATACCGTCAATTGGCCCGCCTTCGTTGAAACCGGCATATTGCGCCGCCACGCAGCCCAGTGCGCCGATGTTTGCGCGCCAGTGCCTCTCTTGCAGCAGAGCATTCGCGGCCTCGATCGGAACGTCGCCGGACAGTTCGACAATGCGCGGCGTGGCAAACCTGGTGCGGGGGTCGACGACATAGCGGTAGGTTGCGTCCGGCCAACCAGTCGTCTTGCCGTTATCGAGCTGAGTGTCCATCCGCAGATAGTCATAAGGGGACGTTTCCATAGTGAGCGGCGTGTCATTGGCGAAGAATTTCATGAAGCTGAAATCGTAGAGATCGAGCGGGGTGCCGGGCTCGTTCCCGGTCACTTGCCGACTTGCGACCCGTTCCAATCTGAGCGGCAGCGCCTTCTTTCCGTTCCAGCTGCCTTCAAGGGTCTTGCCGTTACTGGATGAGGCCAGGCGCCACACAGCGGCAATCGGCGCGGCCTTTCCGTCATCGCAATTGTCGGCGCCGCATGCCTCCTCCTCGGCCAGTTCGAACTTGCTGCCCCTTTTGAGACCGGGCCTGCAGCGGGATGTCAACGCCCTTCGAGCGGTAGAAATAGCGGCCGGCCAGCGGGCCGCCGGGCGCCGCGGGGTCGCCGGTGAATTCGACGACGATATCGGCCTTTCCAAGCTTGCCGGCATAAGTCACCGGCTCCGCCCCGGCTGCTGTCGACAGTAGCAGGATCGCGGCCATGAACGTGACCGGCCTGCTAAGATGCTGGATCATTGTTCCCCCCAGCGATCATTTTCAGTGTTTCCACCAGCCGGTCACGGTCGGCGGTCATCCCCTTGTAGTCGAGTTGTGCCTCGTCCAGCGCCAGAAGTTGTTCGGCCAAGGACGCCGCGAGCGCCGCGCGGTCGGGGTGGCGTTCCAGCACGGCGAGCGGGTCGAGATGGATGCGGATGGTGAAGAGTACGTCGCCCGAAACGGGGAGCTTTCTCAGCGTCTGCCGCTCGACGCGGATAAAGGCATGGGCGTCGATGTCGCCATCCGGGAATCTCGACGGGCGACTGCTGGCGCGGTCGATGCGTTCGAGGTTGGAGAGCGGATGGTAGAGCGCGTCGCCCGCCTGGATCGACCAGTTGTAGCGCTCGACGGCTTGGCCCTGGAGGCCGTCGAACATGCGGTTGATGAGATCGGCCGGGCGTGTGCCCGGGCCGAAACCCGGTACCGGCGCGTGGATCTGCTGCAGCGGCTTGCCGAATTTTTCGATCAGCGACCATGACGACGGGAAGCAGAGCGAGCCGGCCGCCAGACGCCAGCCGCTCTCGTCGCGACGCATCAGGATCAAATCCTCCTGGACGAGCAACGAGGCCGCGACAAGCGGCGCATCGCTGAAAGAAGCTGAGGTGCCTGAGCCCTCGAGATTGTCGATGCCGCCGATCACCTCGATCGCATTGTCGGTACGCCTGTGGGTCTCAGGAAAGTTCGCCGCCAGATGCGCACCGAGCAGATCGAGCACTTCGCGCTGAGCGTCGCGCGTTGTTTGCTCCTCGACAAAAACCTTGCCGGGAATTTCCGCATAAAGCCGGCGTTTCTCGGCAAGATAGGGCAGCAGATATTCGTCGACCTCGATCCAGCTATCGAGATTGAGCGGCTTCAGCCCGATGGTGAACAGTTTCGACGAGCCGTCATAGGGTGTGTGGGTCGGCGGGCGGAAGCTCATGCCTCTTTGTAGGCTTCCAGTGCGGCGGCGGCCATTCTCGCCGTGAATTCGGTGATTTCGTAATCGGCGGCACCTGCCTTGGCGAAGGGATCGTCCGCCAGTCTGGCATCGAGCACTTCGCGTGGACCACGCGCGATGATGATGCCGCCGGTCCTTGGCCGCTTTGGCCCGGAGGCGACAAAGATACCTTGCGCATAGCAGGCCTTCAGCCACTCGACATGCGCTTGCTGCAGGCGGTCGATCTCGGTCAGCGGCACCTTGTAGTTCAGCGAAACCACGAACATTGTTGTCTCCAGATGCTTCAGCCCAGCCGCGCCGGGATCAATCCGCGCAGCGAGTTGCCGACGAACAGCGCCTTGGCCGATTTCAGTTCGTTCCACGTGTAGACCGCTTCACCGGCGCGGCCTTGATCCAGCAGTTCGCCGCGCAGGACGCCAGGCAGCAGGCCGCAATCGAGCCGCGGCGTGGCCAGCACGCCGTCGCCGAAATCGGCAAAGACATTGGTGATCGTGCCCTCGCAGATTTCGCCGCGCTCATTGGCGAGCAGCACCTCGTCGGCGCGCCCGGCGAGATATTCGGCGCGCGCGCGCGTATAGGTTTGTCGGCGGCTGGTCTTGTGGCGCAGCAGCATATCGCTCGAATCAAGCCGCACGCGCGCCAGCTGCAGGGTCCAGACCTTGTCTGCGGCGAGCGGCTCGTAGGGCTGCACCGACACCGCCATTTCCCCCTTGCGCGACAGGACGAGGCGGGTGCGCAACGCGATCTGTTGGTGGCCGACCGCATTCATCAGCGCTTCGCCGACCCTTGTCGGATCGCAGGCGAAACCGAGTTCGCTTGCCGAGCCGTAAAGCCGCGCGAGATGGCGGTCGAAACGGAGGAAACCCGAGCCGGGTTCCCAGCGCATTGTTTCGATCAGTTCGAAATCGGCAGTGTTCCCGTCGCGAAACGGGCTTTCAGCAGACACTCCTGGTACTCCTCTTCGGCTGTCGAATCGAAGACGACGCCACCGCCGACATTGTAGACCGCCTCGCCATTGGCAAAGAGCGAGATGGTGCGGATCGCCACCGAAAAGCGCATCCGGCCGCCGGGCGCGATCCAGCCTATGGCGCCGCAATAGACATCGCGCGGGCCACTTTCCAGCTCGCGCAGGATCTCCATGGCGCGGATCTTCGGTGCGCCGGTAATCGAGCCGCAGGGGAACAGCGCGGCGAAAATCTGATGGATGGCGAGGCCGGGCAAGAGTTTCGCCCGCACGCGGCTCACCATCTGGTGGACGGTCGGGTAGCTCTCGATGCGGAAAAGCTCCGGCACATCGAGCGTGCCAACCTCGCTGATCAGTGAGATGTCGTTGCGCAGGAGATCGACGATCATCCGGTTCTCGGCCTGGTTCTTCTCGTCGTTGCGCAAGAACGCTTTCAGGCGATCGTCCTCGGCTTTTGTTGCGCCGCGCGGCGCGGTGCCCTTCATCGGATGCGTCTCGATCATGCCTTCCGCGTCCACCTCGAAGAACAGTTCGGGCGAACGCGACAAGACGATCGGATCGCCGAGCGCGACCAGCGCCCCATACTTCACCGGCTGGCGTTCGGTCAGCGCGTTGAAGGCGACCAGCGGGTCGCCCGACCACTGCGCATGGACCGGAAAGGTCAGATTGCCCTGGTAGCAGTCGCCCTTGCGGATGTGGTCATGCAGCCTGGCAAAGCGTTTGGCGTAGTCGTCCGAAGACCATGCTGCCTTGGCGTCGAAGATTGGGCCGTTGCTGGCCGGCGGATCGCCTGGCGCGACCGTCTGCTCGACCGGCGCATCGAACACGCCGAGGCAAAAAAGCGGGGCGCGGCGGCCGGCCGGCAGCAGCGGAACGAGCTTGGGTTCGAGCAGGTAACCGGCCTCGTAGGAGAAATAACCGGCCAGCCATTTGCCGCCGTCATGTGCAGCCTGCGCGGCTTCCAGCGCCGGCAAAAAATCTGCCTCGCCATGCGCTGCGATTAACTCGGCCGGCCGGTCGAAAACGAGCTGCCGCGCGGTCTCGTCGTTCCTGAAAATTGCAAAGGGCAGGGGCAGGGACATAAGGCTCGGATGCTGCGGTCACCAGCGATCGATCTATATGGGGGCTCGACCGTGCGCAATCGAGGGAACGGCGTCCCAAGACGCAAAGGCGCGGCGGGCAAAAACAAAAGCGGCGCCCGAGAGCGCCGCCTTGTTCCCGATGCCGCCTTGCGATGGATCAGGTGTTGCTGGCTTCTCCCGCGGTCGGGAAGCGGCGCGCAAATTCCTTTTCGTCGCCGGCGGCAAGCAGTTTCGCCTGCTCGATCCAGCGTTCACGTTCGATGCGGCCGTCGAAATTCAACGTCGCCTCGATCCGCTTGACATCGTCGGGTGTCCAGGCGGCGATCTGGGCATAGGTCGTGACCCCAAGCCCTTTGAGCAGCCGCTCGTTGGTCGGGCCGATGCCGATCAGGCGACGCAGGTCGTTGGCTTTGCCTGGGGCAATAGCTGTTGCCTTGCCGGTCGCGGCTTTCTTTGCCGCCGGCGCGGCCTTGCTTGCCGCCGGCGCAGCCTTGCTTGCCGTCGGCGCGGCGCTCGCTTTCGATGCAGGCGGTTTCGGCGTTGCCGTTTTCGCGGCACTTGCGCGTGGCGCGGTCGCGGCCTTCGCCGTTGCAGATTTCTTCGGCGCCGGTTTGGCTGGTGCGGATGTCGAAATCAGGGTTGACGGCGCCTGCATCGCCGCCTTGGTCGCACCGGCATTGGCGGCTGGCGCCTTGGCTGTTGCCGCCTTCGCGGTTGGCGCCTGGGTGGTTTTCGCCTCGCCCAGCCGGCGTTCGAGATCGGCGCGGGCGCGGCCGCATGCATCCAACTCACCGGTCAGACGGTCGCTATCGGCCCGCAATCTGTCGCGTTCGCTGCGCGTGCGGTCTAGATCGCCGCGCAAACTGTCGAGTTCGCCACGCAGGCGTCCCCAAATGAACCAGCCAACCAACACACCTACCAGGAACGCCAGGAGCATGTAGAAAAAAGTGCCCATTGTCTTTCTCTCTCCAGTCCGATCCGTCCGCCCTGGCCTGTAGAGCCATGACCTCGGCGAAGGACCATTCGATGGTGGTTCCGCAATTTGCAGAACAGCCGGCTTCGATCGAGCTGTCGGCGACCGGTTTGCCCCTGGCCAACAACCGTTGTCGCATCCGCCGACACGCCATGGCCGGTCGGGATTTTCCGACCGGATCCATTCGTGCCCGGCTGAGCTTGAGGGCGGACGCTATCATACAGCTTACGGGAATCTAACGGAAAACTTCCATGGAAAGTTATTTAAGAACAAATAACCAAGACAAGAATAGACCATCGCCAATATGCGTTGCTGCTAAACTGTTCTGGAAAACCCGGTCATCCGGTGTTGCGCATCGCCCAGTGTTGCGCATCACTTGTCCAGTGTTTCCAGCTCGTCGATCAGTCCGCTGATCACGCCAAGCCCGATCTGCCAGAAGGCAGGGTCGGCCGCGTCGAGGCCGAACGGCGCTAGAAGCTCGGAATGATGCTTGGTGCCGCCGGCGCGCAGCATGGCAAAATATTTCTCCTGAAAGCCGCGCTCGGCGTTCTGGTAGACCGCGTAGAGCGAGTTCACCAGGCAATCGCCGAATGCGTAGGCATAGACGTAGAAAGGCGAGTGGATGAAGTGCGGGATATAGGTCCAGAAAACCTCGTACCCTTCGCGCAGCTTGATCGCCGGCCCGAGGCTTTCCGCCTGCACTTCCAACCAGAACTGGCCGAGCTTGTCGGAGGTCAGTTCGCCGCTCCTGCGCTCGGCATGCACCTTGCGCTCGAACTCGTAGAAGGCGATCTGGCGCACGACCGTGTTGATCATGTCCTCGACCTTCTGGGCGAGCATGGCCTTGCGTTCGCGCTTGTCGGTGGTCTGCTCGAGCAGCGAGCGGAAGGTCAGCATTTCGCCAAACACCGATGCGGTTTCGGCCAGCGTCAGCGGCGTCGATGCCATCAGGGCGCCCTGGCCGCCGGCCAGCACCTGGTGCACGCCGTGGCCGAGCTCGTGCGCCAGCGTCATCACGTCACGCGGCTTGCCCATGTAGTTGAGCAGCACATAGGGATGCGCCGAAGGCACGGTCGGATGGGCGAAGGCGCCAGGCGACTTGCCGGGTCTCACCGGTGCATCGATCCAGTTGCGGTCGAAGAAAGTTCTGGCGATCTCCGCCATGTCGGGCGAAAAGCGCTGGTAGGCGGAAAGCACGGTGTTCTTGGCCTCGTCCCAGCCGATGACCGCCTGTGGGGTCTCGGGCAATGGCGCATTGCGGTCCCAGTGGTTCATCACCTCCATGCCGAGCCAGCGCGCCTTCATCGCGTAATAGCGATGCGACAGGCGTGGATAGGCGTCGCGAACCGCGGCGGCGAGCGCATCCACCACGCTGCGTTCGACGCGATTGGCGAGATGGCGGGAATCGGCAATGTCCTCGAAGCCGCGCCAGCGGTCGGAGATCTCCTTGTCCTTGGCCAGCGTGTTGGTGACCAGCGTAAAGACGCGCAAATTCTTGCGGAAGGTCGTGGCCAGCGCCTCGGACGCCCGGCGGCGCACCTCGCCGTCGGCGTCCTGCAGGCGATTGAGCGCCGGCTCAAGCGTCAACTCCTCGCCGTCGACGTCGAAACGCAAATCGGTCATCGTCTCGTCGAACAGGCGGTTCCAGGCCCCGCGCCCGGTGATCGATTTTTCATGGAAGAGCTGCTCGATGCGGTCTTCGAGCTGGAAGGGCTTGTCCTTGCGCAGATCGAGCACCCAGGGCCGGTAATGGGCGAAGGCCGGATCGGCGGCGAGTGCGGTTTCGATCGCACCATCGTCGATGAGATTCAGCTCGAGCGCGAAAAACAGCAGGTGCGCGCTGGCATCGGTCATCTTTTCCTGGATGTCGCCATAGAGCTTGGCGCGCTGCGGATCCGACGTGTTGCCGGCATAGACAAGCCCGGCATAGGAGACGATGCGGCCGATCAGCTCCTCCAGCACTTCATAGACCTGAAGCGCCTCGCCAAGCCTGCCGGCGCCGCCACGCCCGGCCTCGGCGGCGAGCGTGCCTTTCCAACGGCTCTCGAAGGCGATGGCATCAGCGGCGGCCTTGGCGATGTCGCGCTTCAACTCGGGCGCCTCCATGCCCGAATAGAGATCGGCTAGATTCCATTCCGGCAGGTCGCCAAGCTCCGCCACGCCCTGACCGGGCGCCGCCGCCAGCTTTCGAGCAAAAACCATGCGCATTGCCGATCCTTCCAGACACAAAAATTCGAGGAAACGAGAAGCCGGTCAAATCCTAAGGAATTCATTCACCGGGTTTTTTGAAAGCTTATTTAGAACCCTGTGCCAAGATGATCCATAGGGCGCATTCTCGGGCGGGCACGGTCGGATCAGTCATGGCAGCTTCCATACTCATAGTCGATGACGATCCCGTGCAGCGCAGGCTGCTCGAGGCGGCGGTGACGAAATTCGGCCACACCGCGATCGTCGCCGATGGCGGCGAGGCCGGTCTCCATCTCGTCGACGGACCCAATGCGCGCGACGTGTCGGTGATCATCCTCGACCTGATGATGCCGGGCCTCGATGGCATCGGCGTGCTGAAGGCGATGCGCGAGCGTGGCATCCACATTCCCGTCATCGTGCAGACCGCACAGGGCGGCATCGAAACCGTCGTTTCGGCAATGCGTCACGGCGCCTTCGACTTCGTCGTCAAGCCGGCCTCTCCCGACAGGCTGCAGGCGTCGATCGGCAACGCCCTCAAGGTCGAAGCGCTCGAAGGCGAAGTGAAGCGCTCGTCACGGCAGCGCGGCGGCCATCTGACGTTCAAGGACATGATCACCCACAGTCCGGCGATGGATCGGGTGATCCGGCTCGGCAGCAAGGCGGCGGCGTCCAACATTCCGATCCTGATCGAAGGTGAATCCGGCGTCGGCAAGGAACTGGTGGCGCGCGCCATCCAGGGCAGCGGCGACCGCCGCTCGAAACCCTTCGTCACCGTCAATTGCGGCGCCATCCCCGACAATCTGGTCGAATCGATCCTGTTCGGGCACGAGAAGGGCTCGTTCACCGGCGCCACCGAAAAACATACCGGCAAGTTCGTCGAAGCGCACACCGGCACGCTGTTTCTTGACGAGATCGGCGACCTGCCGCTCGACGTGCAGGTCAAGCTGTTGCGCGCCGTACAGGACGGCGAGGTCGATCCGGTTGGCGGCCGCTTGACCGTCAGGGTCGACATCAGGCTGATCTCGGCAACCCATCGCAACCTGCTGCAGCAGGTCAAGGACGGCAAGTTCCGCGAGGACCTGTTCTACCGGCTGAACGTCTATCCGATCTTCGTGCCGCCATTGCGCGACCGTCGCGACGACATCCCCTATCTGGTCGAGCACTTCATGGAGAAGGTGGCGCCCGCCGATCCGCGCCACCGCCTGCGAGGCATCTCGGCTGCGGCGCTTGCCATGCTGCAGGCCTATGACTGGCCGGGCAACATAAGGCAGCTCGAAAACGCCGTCTTCCGGGCCTCGGTGCTCGCCGACGGCGACATGCTGACCGAAGAAGAATTCCCGCAGATCCGGGCGCAAGTCGAGGGCACGGTCAATCTCGATTCGGGTATCGCCTTGCCAGCTCCAGGGTGGCCAGCTTCAGGGGGGCCAACTCCAGGGTGGCCAGCTTCCGGAGTGGCTTCGGGCAGCCAGCCGCGCGACAACATATCGGCCGCTGGCGGCATCGCAGCCGCCGACGCCGATGCACCAGCCAAGCCTCGTTTCGGCACGCTGCGGGCGCTCGACGAGCGCGGCAATGTGCGTGCGCTGGCCGACGTCGAACTCGAAATGATCAAGCTCGCCATCGATCACTATAACGGCCAGATGAGCGAAGTCGCCCGCCGCCTCGGCATCGGCCGGTCGACGCTCTACCGCAAGCTCAAGGAATACGGCATCGACCCGGAAACCGGCCGCGTCGAACGGCTCGCTTCCTGAGTCACAGGGCCAAGCCGGTTCTCATCCGGACATCATTCCACGCAACTGCGCCTCGAAATGATGTGTTCGCCACAGTGTTCACGTATTAAGGCGGACGGTAACAGATCGTGTTTCGAGCTGGCGCCAAAACATGATCTAAACCAGCGGTTTACCAAGATATCCTGCGCAATATTTTTGGCGGGATATCGCCACCGTGTTACCGCATTTCGGCTTCAATAAGCGATGATTAACCATTAGGATCGATATTCGGATGCACACACCACGCATCCGTTTGGTCAAATCCGGGGACAAAACGGCAGCCTGCAAGGCCTTTTGATTTGAACAGAATCGAACGACACGAAAACGGGCGGCATTATCACATGAGCGTCTGGCCGAGATGGCTGGCAGCGGTGATTGTTGCCGTCGGGTTCCTTGCAGCGGCGGCAACCGGCGCCAGCGCCGAGACACGTTCGCTGAAGCTCTATCATCTCCACACGCATGAAAAGGCGGAGATCGTCTACAAGCGTAATGGCCGCTACGACCAGGCGGGCTTGCGAAAGATCAACATCATCCTGCGCGACTGGCGCCGCAACGAGCCGACCAAGATGGATCCGCGCCTGCTGGACCTGGTCTGGGAAGCGTATCGGGAGAGCGGCGCCACCGATTACATCCAGGTCGTCTGCGGCTATCGTTCGCCGGCCACGAATTCGATGCTGCGCAGCCGCAGCAGGGGCGTCGCCGAGAAGAGCCAGCACATGCTCGGCAGGGCGATGGATTTCTACATTCCCGGTGTCCCATTGAAGAAGCTGCGTGACATCGGCCTCAGGATGCAGGGCGGCGGCGTCGGCTACTACCCCAGTTCCGGCTCGCCCTTCGTGCATATGGATGTCGGCAATGTGCGCCACTGGCCCGGCATCAGCCGCCAGGAACTGGCGCGCGTGTTCCCCAACGGCAAGACGCTGCATGTGCCGAGCGACGGCAAGCCGCTGCCTGGTTATCAACAGGCGCTCGCCTCCTACAAGGCCCGCAAGGGCGCCGGCGCACCGGCCATCGAACTGGCCAGCGCAAGCGGCGGCGGCAAAAAATCCCGCGGGTTCCTGGCAGCCTTGTTCGGCGGTGGCGACGACGAGGCGGACGACAGCGCCGATGTGGCGATGGCCGAGCCGGCGCCAAAGCCCCGTAACGTGAAGCCGGCGCCGTCCGCCAAGAGCAGCAACCTGCCTGGCATTGCCATCGTCGCGCCTCAGGATGCCAAGCGCGCTCAGATTCCGGAAGTCGCTGATGCTCCGGCGCCTGCGCCTGAACCGGAGGATGACACGCCGGAGACGATCATCGCGGCATTGCCTGCCCGCAGCATCCCGCTGCCGGATTTTGCTCCGCGCCCGAAGACGGACGTCGGCGCCCAGCCGCCTGAGAACGTTCCGTTCGGCGTGGCGGATGCGGCTGGATCGACTGAACAGGCGGTGGCGACCGCGCAAGCGCCGGCAAGCGCGGCGCCGGCAAATGTTCCGTTCGGCATAGCAGACCCGTCTGCTGCGGCCGGCCCGGTGCAGGTCGCTGCAAACAACATTCCCGTGCCGAGCTGGCGGCCCGATCATTCGCTGCCGGCCGATCTTTCGCCTGCTAGTCTTGCGCCGCAGGACAAGCAAGTGTTGCTGGCGCTGGCGAGTGCGGCCGAGCGGAGCAACACCGCCACCGACGCATTCTCGGTGTTGCCGTCGGCGCGGCCCGACAGTTCCCAGCCCGACGAGGTCAAGGCCGTTCTGGAAAGGGTCAGCGCGACCGACGAATACAAGGTCGCGTCGCTTTCCGAGCAAGCATCGGTGTTCGAGGAACCGGCGAGCGACGACGGGGCATCGAGCGACGGGGCATCGCCGCGCGAGGCCATCGTTGCCCGCCCGGCCGGCTCCGATCCGGCCGCCGTCATCGGTGCAGGCGTGAAGACCACACGCAAGGAACCCAGGGCCACCGCCCGCGACCTGAAGCCCGGCCCCAAGCCGGTGGTGGTCGCCGCCGCGCCGCAGGCCGCCCGGTGGGCGCTGCACAGCGGTGAGTATGTCGCAACCGTTTCAGATGCGACAACGGCGCCGCGCTACGCCTACGACTTCGTCCGTACGGCACCGAGCGAGGTCTATACGATAGGCTTCCAGCCGGGCAACGAGATGGCCGACGCAAACCGGTTCACCGGCAAAGCCGTCAAGTTCATGTCGGTTGCCCGCTTCAAGACCGAGTAGGCCGCGCTGGGCAAATATCGTAAAGGCTGCGCTGGCACCCCGCGCGGCCTCCACCGCCGGCACTGGTTTCCTTCATCCAGGGATGCTAACCACTGGTCGGCATTCTCCCGCTTCGTCTAATGGTAGGACAGCGCCCTTTGAAGGCGTGAATCGTGGTTCGAGCCCATGAGCGGGAACCAGCCCGGCGAACCAGATCGGCGGCGGCTTTTGATGCAGAAGATGCTAGCGCCCGAGCTTGCTTGCCGCGCGCGCCAAGGCTTCGATCTCGTCCCATTTGCCGGCCTTGACCAGATCGTCCGGCGCCACCCAGGAACCGCCGACGCAGATGACGTTGGGCAGGCTGAGGTAGTCGGCGGCATTCTTGCCGGTGATACCGCCGGTCGGGCAGAATTTCACGTCGGCAAGCGGCGAGGCGAAAGCCTTGAGCGAAGCGATGCCGCCCGACTGTTCGGCCGGGAAGAATTTCAGAAAGCGCAGGCCGGCTTCGCGGGCGGCCATGACCTCTCCCGGCGTGATGGCGCCGGGCAGCAACGGCACGTCGCTGTCCTTGGCTGCCGCGAGAAGCTCGCGGGTGATGCCGGGGCTGACGATGAACTTCGAACCGGCGGCCGCCGCCTCGCCGAACTGCCGGGCGTCCAGGATGGTGCCGGCGCCGACGACGGCGTCTTCAACCTCGCCCGCCACCCGGCGGATCGCCTCCAGCGCGTCGGCGGTGCGCAGCGTGATCTCGATCGCCGGCAGGCCGCCGCGGGCCAGCGCCCGGGCCAGCGGCACCGCGTCGGCGGGATTGGCGATCTTCAGCACCGGTATGACCGGCTGGCCGTTGAGGAGCGACAGGAGCTTTTCGGTCGTGCTGGGCATTCGTCGTCTCTCCTCTGTTGATCAAGTCGACCGGTTAGCAGAAGGCGGTTTTTCTGTCCACGAAACGCGGCGTGTCGCGATGTCACGCGTGGTGTTCGAAACCTTCCGCGATCAGACCGCTCCCGGCTCTGCCTTGATCCGGCTGTCGTGAGCGTCTAGTGGCTTGGTGATGACACTTCCCAGCCAAGCCTTCCGCGTTGCCGCGCTTTACCGCTTCGCCCGGCTCGACACCTTCGAGGCGCTGCGCGCGCCGCTCGCCGCCTTCTGCTGCGCACGCGGCATCAAAGGCACGCTGCTGTTGGCGCGTGAGGGCATCAACGGCACGGTCGCCGGCAGTGAAACGGCAATCGCGGCGCTCATCGATCATCTCGAATCCATCGACGGTCTCGCCGGCCTCGAGATCAAATACAGCAGCGCCGCAACGATGCCGTTCCACCGCATGAAGGTGCGGTTGAAGCGCGAGATCGTCACCATGGGCGTGGAGAATATCGATCCGGCGGCAGATGCAGGCACCTATGTCGCGCCGGCCGACTGGAATGCACTGATCTCGGATACGGGCACCATCGTCATCGACACGCGCAACGCCTACGAGGTGTCGCTCGGCACCTTCAAGGGCGCTGTCGATCCCACCACCAACAGCTTCCGCGAATTCCCGGCCTGGGTCGAGCAGCATCGGCACGAGCTCGACGGGCGCAAGGTCGCCATGTTCTGCACCGGCGGCATTCGCTGCGAGAAAGCGACAGCCTATGTGAAGTCGCTCGGTTTGGAGGATGTGTTCCACCTCAAAGGCGGCATTCTGAAATATCTCGAGGACGTGCCCGCCGAACAGAGCCTCTGGCAAGGCGAATGCTTCGTCTTCGACGAGCGCGTTTCGGTATCGCACGGGCTGGTCGAAGGCGAGGCCGAACTCTGCCGCGCCTGCCGGCATCCGCTGGCTGCAGAAGACCGGCTGTCGCCGGAATATGCCACCGGCGTTTCATGCCCGCATTGCTTCGATGCCCGCTCGGACGAAGATCGCGCCCGCTACGCCGAGCGCCAGCGCCAGGTCGAACTGGCGCAAGCGCGCGGCGATCGTCACATCGGAAGTTAGCTTCACGTTAAGCAACTTTACGTTAAGCAACAGAGAAACGATCGATGACCCACAGCCATGTCCCGTCGTTCTGCCGGCGCGCGACCTCGGTGGTGATGGTGCCGTCAGGAAGCCGGGTCGAGGTCAGCGCCAGGTCGCCATTGACGACAGCCGGGCGCTGATCTCCGGACTGAAATTTTCGGCCGGTTGCGGTGATCTCCGCGAACAGCCCCCGGATGGCTTCGCGGCCGAACGTCAGCTGTCCGCCACCGCTGTCGATGACGGCATGCTGCTCGAAAAGCGCGGCCATGCCGTCAATGTCTCCGACCCATTGCCGTGAAATCAACAGGCGCTCCAGTTCCTGGGGGTCGCGTGCCGGCTGGCGGTCTGTCTCATCGGTCATGCCAGGCTCCTCTCAAGCGACATGCCGCGACATTAGTCGAAGTCGGGGGCGGTTTCGACACGTCCGATGTCCAGAGCGTCGCGCGTTTTTTGACGCGGATGGAGGCTGCAGCATTATAATTTCCGCGTGAAATCCCAGCAGATGTCGGTGCGAGGTCATGCGTGGCAGCGGGCAAAAGGACGCGCCGCGTCATTGTAATGTCAAACTGCGGGACCTAGGTCTTCGACGTGCAAACCCTGCCCGCGCACCTTCGGCCGGGCCAATTCTGGAGGCATAGATGTTCGATCCCAAGAAGCTCCTCGACGATCTGCTCGGCTCGCAAGTTCCCGGCACCGGATCGACCGTCCGCGACAAGGCGGGGCAGGCGGTGCAGATGGCCAAGGACAATCCGCTTGCCGCCGGTGCGCTGGCCGCGGTGCTGCTCGGAACCGGCCCCGGCCGCCAGGTCACCGGTGCGGCGGTGAAGCTTGGTGGGTTGGCTGCGATCGGCGGCCTCGCCTACAAGGCCTACCAGAACTACAAGAACGGCAACGCGCCGGCCGAGACGCAAGCTGCAGGCGAACCGGAATTGCTGCCGCCGCCGGCCGATACCGCCTTCCATCCGTCGCAAGCGCCGCAGGGCGAAGACGAATTCACGCTGACGCTGGTCAGGGCGATGATCTCGGCGGCGAAGGCCGACGGTCACGTCGATGACGAAGAGCGGCAGAAGATCGCCGGCAAGCTCAGCCTCGCCGGCGTCGGCGCCGAAGCGGAGAAATTCCTGATGTCGGAACTGGAGGCGCCGCTCGATCTGGATGTGCTGATCGCCGGGGCCAAGACCGATGCGCAAAAGCTGGAACTCTACACCGCCTCGCGTCTTGCCATCGATCCGGACACGCGGGCCGAACGCGGCTATCTCGACCTGCTTGCCGGCCGTCTCGGCCTGCCGGATGCGCTGGTCGACCATGTCGAGGCGACGGTGACGGCGGCGAAGGTGCCGGCAGCGGGCAGCACGGCCAAGCCGGTGAGCGGTTCGCGCTGGTAGCTTGGGGGAGGAGCCTCGGAGAGCTCGGCGGCATTCGCGTTAGCTTCTCGTTAATCCGGTGGGCGCATGATTCAGGCAGTCGGATCGGCTTTCCTCCTCCCAAAGCCCGGTTCGGATCAGGGGCGGTCGCTAATGGCCGCCCTTTTTGTGAGCACAGGCTTTGGGCCGGCTTGCCATGGTTCCCGTCATTTGCGATGCCTCGTCCCTTTCAGGGAGTACAGCCATGACCGACTATAAAACCGCCATCGTCACCGGCGCCGGTACGGGCATCGGCAAAAGCGTCGCCACGGCGCTGCTCAAGGCCGGCTGGAACACGGTCTTCTGCGGTCGCCGCAAGCCGGTGCTGGAGGATGCGATCGCCGCGGCCGGGCCGACGCAGGCCAAGGCATTGGCCTTCGCCTGCGACATCAGCAAGGCCGATCAGGTCGACGATCTGTTCGAGACGGTGGCGGCGGCTTTCGGGCGCGTCGACCTGCTCTTCAACAATGCCGGCACGAGCTACAAATCGACATTGATCGACGACATCCCGGTCGAAGTGTGGAACGACATCGTCGGGGTCAATCTCACCGGCTCGTTCCTGTGTGCTCGCGCCGCGTTCGGCGCCATGCGCAGGCAGCAGCCGATGGGCGGCCGCATCATCAACAACGGCTCGGTATCGGCCTATGCGCCACGGCCGGGCTCGGTGCCCTATACGGCGACCAAACACGCCATCACCGGGCTGACCAAGACGCTGGCGCTGGACGGCAGGCCCTTCGACATTGCTTGCGGCCAGATCGACATCGGCAACGCGCTGACCGACATGGCGCAGGCGATGACGGTCGGCGTGCCGCAAGCCAACGGCACCATTGCCGCCGAAGCGGTGATGGATGTCGAGCGCGTCGCCGATGCCGTCCTCCATATGGCCAGCCTGCCGCTCGACGCCAACGTGCTGTTCATGACCGTGATGGCGACGAAGATGCCATTTGTCGGGCGAGGCTAAATTGGTCTCAACCCGGTCCTAAATCAGGGCCGGGTGACCGGAAGCGGCACGCCGGGTAAATATAGCGAAATCGGGCGGATTTCGTAGACGGCGGTCGGATTGACGCGGCGAAGGTCGCGCGCAATGTCGATGGCGGCGTCACGGTTGGCGCAGTCGACGACATAGAGCCCCAGCAATTGTTCCTTGGTCTCGGCAAAGGGGCCGTCGATAACCATTCCGGTGCCTGGCCCGCGCAAGGTGCAGGCGTCTTGTGTCGCGCCGAGCCGGGCCGCCGGCCCAAGGGTGCCTTGCCGGTAGAGCCGATCGTTGATCTGGAGAAGATCGGTCATCAGCGCCGCATCCTGCTCAGGCGTCAGTGCCGTAATCGCTTCTTCCTCGTGATAGGCAAGAATGGCATAGAACATCTGGCGTCTCCTTTCGTCGTGCCCTCACTTTGCCAGAAACGTCTCGATCCGCTCCAGCGCGCGCAGGATGTTCTCCTCGGAATTGGCGTAGGACAGCCTGACATAGCCTTCGCCGAGAATGCCGAAATCGGGGCCGCCGATCAGCGCCACGCCGGCATCCTCGAGCAGCGCCGAGGCGAGCTTCTTGGCCTTCCAGCCGGTCTTGGAAACATTGGGGAAGGCATAGAAGGCGCCTTTCGGCGTGATGCAGGAAACGCCGGACAAGGCATTCAACCCCTCGACCACGACCTTCCTGCGGCGGTCGAAGGCGCGCATCATCCTGTCGACGTCGTCCTGCGGGCCGTCGATGGCGGCTATGCCGGCATACTGGCTCGGCGCGTTGACGCAGGACCAGCAATTGACGGCCAGCTTGCGCACCTTGTCGTAGAGATGCGCGCCCTTGTCGCCATTCGGCCAGATCGACCAGCCCATGCGCCAGCCGGTCATCGCCCAGGTCTTCGACCAGCCGTTGAGCACGATAAGCCGGTCGCGGATTTCGGGGAAGGCGAGCAGCGAACAATGCGTCTCGCCGTCATAGGTCATCACGTCGTAGATCTCGTCGGAGAGGATGGTGACGTCCGGGTGCGCTTGCAGCCCCTTGACCAGCTTTTCGATCTCGGCGCGGGGGGTGACGCCGCCGGTCGGGTTGGCGGGCGAGTTGAGGATCAGCAGCCTGGTCTTCGGGGTGATCAGCGCCAGTGTCTCCGCGGCCGAAAAGGCAAAGCCGTTCTCCTCGCGCATCGGCACCGGGATGGGGGCAGCACCGGTGAACTCGATCATCGAGCGGTAGATCGGAAAGCCGGGATCGGGATAGAGGATTTCGGCGCCCGGCTCGCCGAACATCAGGATCGCCGCGAACATGGTCGGCTTGCCGCCGGGCAGGATCATCACCGCTTCCGGCGAGACTTCGACGCCGGTGGTGGCCAGCGTGCGGCGTACCACCGCTTCGCGCGTCGCCAGCAGTCCGTTGGCCGGCGTATAGCCGTGATGGCCATCGCGCAGCGCCTTGATCGCGGCCTCGACGATGTGCTGCGGCGTCTTGAAGTCGGGCTGGCCGATGCCGAGATTGACGACGTCGCGGCCCTGGTGGGCAAGTGCCGTGGCACGCGCCAGCACCGCGAACGCATTTTCCTCGCCGAGGCGGTCGAAGGCCGAAATCGTGTGGAGCATTTTTCCCGTCCGTGTGGTTCTTTCAGCGAGCGTGCGTTTTTGTGAGCGTCCGCCCGCAAAAGTCAAACGGATTGGAGTTTTCGGTGTCGGAAAATCTCAAGAATTGGCAACCGCGCCCGCAGCCCGAACGCAAGGTGCTGGAGGGGCGAACTGTCAGGCTGGAGCCGCTCAACGCCGAAAAACACGGTGACGGCCTGTTCGAGGCCTCGTCGGTGGCCGATGCCGGCGGCCGCTTCGCCTGGCTGCCAGACTACCCGCCGGAGAGCCGTGCCGCCTTCCAGCCGTGGCTGGACAAGGCAGAAGCCAGCGAGGACCCGCTGTTCTTCACAGTCATCGACAAGGCCAGCGGCAAGGTCGCCGGGCGCCAGACGCTGATGCGCATCGACGCCGCCTACGGCGTCATCGAGATCGGCAACATCTATTGGGGCCCGTTGATCTCGCGAAAGCCGGCGGCGACGGAAGCGCAGTTCCTGTTCATGAAGTATGTCTTCGACGAGCTTGGCTACCGCCGCTACGAATGGAAATGCAACAATCGCAACGAGCCGTCGAAGCGCGCGGCGGAACGTTTCGGCTTCAAGTTCGAGGGCATTTTCCGTCAGCATCTTGTGGTCAAGGGCGAAAACCGCGATACCGCGTGGTATTCGATCATCGACAAGGAATGGCCTGATCTGCGCAGAGCCTATGAAGCGTGGCTCGATCCGGCCAATTTCGACAGCGATGGCCAGCAGAAGCGGCGGCTCGAGGATTTTCGCGCCGAGTTCGGCGCCTGACCATGCTCCCGAAAAGTGGTATCCGGTTTTCGGATAGGATTATGGTCAAACGAGAAGACAGAGCCTCCATCCCGAGTCTGCCGGGATAGATCAGGCTCTAGCAGGGGCTATAGATGGCGCATACCCACGACCACGCTGCGCAGGGCCACGACCACAGCCATGGCGCAGGTCATGTGCACGGCTCGACCGACAAGAAGCGCGTGCTGATCGCTGCCTGCCTGACCGCCAGCTTCATGGTCGCGGAGACGCTGGGCGCCATCTTCACCGGTTCACTGGCGCTGCTGGCGGATGCCGGCCATATGCTTGCCGATTGCGTCGCGCTCGGCCTTGCCTGGTATGCCTTTCACCTTGCGAGCCGGCCGGCGACCGTGCGCCTCACCTACGGCTTCGGCCGGGTCAAGACGCTGGTCGCCTACACCAACGGCATCGCCATCTTCGCCATCGCGCTGTGGATCGTCTACGAGGCTTGGGGCCGCTTGCAAGCGCCGGCTCCGGTGCTCGGCGGGCCGATGCTGGTCGTCGCGATCGCCGGCCTGCTGGTCAATCTCGGCTCGTTCTACGTGCTGCACGGCGGCGACCACGGCAGCCTGAATATGCGCGGCGCCATCCTGCACGTGCTCGGCGACCTGCTCGGCTCGGCAGCGGCGATCGTCGCGGCGCTGGTGATCCTGGCGACGGGCTGGACGCCCATCGATCCGATCCTGTCGATCCTGGTCTCGCTGCTGATCCTGTCCACGGCCTGGTCGCTGATGCGCGAGGCAGCCCACGTCCTGCTCGAAGGCGTGCCGGCAAGCCTCGACCGCGACCTGATCGCCAGGGACATCGAAGGCTCGATCAAGGGCGTGCGCGAGGTGCATCACATGCATGTCTGGTCGCTCGACGGCTCCAGCAACATGGCGACGTTGCATGCCTGCCTCAATGACGGCGTCGACGCGCATATGGCGGTAAGCGCGATCAAGAAGCGGCTTGCGGCGGAACATGGCATAGCCCATGCCACGGTCGAACCGGAATTCGGCCGATGTGCCGACAGCCATGAGCATGATGACGAGCACGATCACGCGCATGATGCGGCACCGCACCGCGGCCATTATCACTGACTTCGGGAGTTCTGGGCATTGGCAACGATCGACATGAACTCTCGCCACCCTGGCGCCGCGTGATGGACCGCGACACCCGCAATGCGGCGATCGGCGCCGCTTGGGTTTTGCTGCTGTTCGGCATCGCAGCCTATTATCTTCCAACAGTGATGCTGGCGGTCGGCAGGGTCTCGACGGTGCTTGCCGGTGTCGTCGCGGCGATCTTCATGGTGGCAATCTTCGTCGTGTTCTGGCTGCGTAGCCGCAGCCAGCGCAAAAAGGGAAAGTGACATGCGCATTCTGATTACCGGCGCGGCAGGCATGGTCGGCCGCAAACTCATCGCCAGGTTGGCCAAGGACGGGACGCTCGGCGGCCGCAAGATCGCCGCGCTCGACCTTCACGATATCGTGCCGCCGCAAGCGCCGGTGCTCGAAGGTGTCAGCATTACCCTCCACACCGGCGACCTTGCCGCACCGGGAGCGACCGCAAATCTGGTCGCGCCGCGCCCCGACGTGATCTTCCATCTCGCCGGCGTGGTGTCGGGTGAGGCGGAGACCAATTTCGATCTCGGCTATCGCGTCAATCTCGACGGCACCAGGGCGCTGTTCGATGCCATCCGCTTGGCCGCCTATACGCCACGCGTCGTCTTCACCTCGTCGATCGCCGTGTTCGGCGCACCGTTTCCCGACATCATTCCGGACGAGTTCCACCCGACGCCGCTGACCTCCTACGGCACGCAGAAGCTGATCGGCG
This sequence comes from Mesorhizobium sp. M1088, assembly GCF_040318575.1. Lineage (NCBI taxonomy): Bacteria > Pseudomonadati > Pseudomonadota > Alphaproteobacteria > Hyphomicrobiales > Phyllobacteriaceae > Mesorhizobium > Mesorhizobium sp. M1088. The sequence goes on from NZ_JAMYMO010000008.1 coordinate 244,742, forward strand.
AGGCGCTGCTTGCCGACTATACGCGCCGCGGTTTCTTCGACGGCATCGGTATCAGGCTGCCGACCATCTGCGTCAGGCCGGGAAAGCCGAACAAGGCGGCCTCAGGGTTCTTCTCCGGTATCATCCGCGAGCCGCTGAGCGGCCATGAAGCGATCCTGCCGGTGCCGCGCTCAGTCGTCCACACACACGCCAGCCCGCGTTCGGCGGTGAATTTCCTGATCCGTGCGGCTCAGATCGACGGCAGTGCCGTCGGCCCGCGCCGCAACCTGACGATGCCGGGCGTCGCCGTCAGCGTCGGCGAACAGATCGAAGCGCTGGAACGTGTCGCCGGCGCCAAGGCGGTGAAACTGATCCGCGAGGAGCCCGACGAGACGATCTGGGCGATCGTCAAGGGCTGGCCGACGCGCTTCGAGGCGCGGCGCTCGAGGGAGCTTGGCTTTGCCGCCGAAACGAGCTTCGACGAGATCATCCGCGTCCATATCGAAGACGAGTTGGGGGGCAATATCCCTAGTTAAAGCGCCCCGATCGGACGCAACGAGGTCAGGCGCCAGTCAGGCTGGCCGAGAGCAGCAGCAGGCCGAACAGGAAGACGAAGGCGGCGCCGCCGATCTCGACGAAGGAATGGATACGGTTGCCCATGCGGCCGTCGCCGGCGAAATACACCGCCCAGTTCTTGGCGGTCACCGCAAGCGTCGCCAGGGCCGAGACGGTGATTGCGGTGCCGAGCGCCATGGCCAGCACCGAAAGGATGCCGCCGAACCACAGCCCATTCAGCAAGGCGAAGCTCAGCACGATCAGCGCGCCGGAACAGGGGCGGATGCCGACGGCGGCCACCGCCGACCAGGCCGTGCGCCAATCGAAGCGATCGCCAGAAAGCAGCGCCGGGTCGGGCGCATGCGAGTGCCCGCAGGTCTCGCAGACCTCGCCCGCCGCATGGCTGTGGTGATCGTGCGCAGCATGGGCGTGGTCGTGGGCGCCGTGGTCATGATGGTCATGCGCATGATCGTGGTGGTCATGCGCATCAAGCGCGTGGGAATGTGCCGCATGGGAATGCGCGGAATGTGAATGGCCGGCATGTGAATGGCCGGCATGGGCAGCCGAGAGGCTGTAGCCCGGATTTGCGCCGAACACGCGAAGGATGGCCGGGCCGGCCTTGCGCCACAGCAGCCAGGCGCCGAACAGAGTGACGAAGACATAGCTCATGATTTCGAGGAACCATGCGGCGTCTGTCATCGAGACAGCAGTGCCGCGCAGCAAGAAATAGGCGACCAGCATCACCACGATCGCGGTCAGCGCCTGCAGCAGGGCCGAGACGAAGGACAGCATGATGCCGCGCCGGAGCGCCACTTCATTGGCCACCATGTAGGAAGAGATCACCGCCTTGCCGTGACCGGGGCCGGCGGCGTGGAAAATGCCATAGGCAAAGGACAGGCCGATGAGCAGCCACAACTTGCTGCCGTCCTGGCGCATCGCCTTCATCGCGCCGGCAAGCGCATGATAGAATTCCTGCTGGCGCAGATTGATCCACATCAGGATGTGGGCGAACGGGCCGGTGGCGGTTGGAGCCATGCCGTCATTGGTGCCGATGCCGAGTGAACTCTGGGCGTGGGCGGAGCCGAGAAAGTGCGTCATCACAAAGGCGACGGCCAGAAGACCGAATGCCAAACGCAGGGACGGTTTGGTCACTGGATCTATCCTTCCGGCTGACAGGTCAGTTCAAGCTTGGTGGCAAAGATCTTGCTCATGTCGGTGCCTGTCGGATCATTGAAGAAGGCCTCGGTCAGGGTCTTCTGGTTCTGGGCGATCGCCTCGTCCGGGTTCGGGCGGACAACCTTGCTGGTGCAGGTCGGCGGCAACCCATCGACCTGCAGATTGGCATCCTCGGTGAAATCGATCGCGGTGTAGAAGGTCGGGTCGTAGACGCCGATATCTATCTTGCCGCTCAGTTTGATCGGTACCTTCGGTTCAGATTCAAACAGGATGATCAACTGGTCATTGTCGAAATTGGCCATCAAATGCGGCGGCGGGGTCATTGCCACGTCCTTGCCGTCGACGGTGACGAGCTGGAAATAGTTGAATTCGGCAAGCGAGGCATGGACGGTGTCGGCGACATCCTTCAGCTCCTTGTCGTCGAGTTTCAGGTCGGAATTCTTGTCGAACTCCATCATCACCGTGCTCGAAAACAAATCGTCGAAGCGCCAGACATGGCGCAATGCCTTCACAGTTTGGTGATCCGGGCCGAGGACCACTTCGAGGCGGGCTTCGGCGAAGACGTGGGGATGCACCTCAGCCGGTCCGACGGCGGCAAATGTCGCGGTCAAGGCCGAAGCCAGCATGATTGCTTGCCGTTTCAGGTGCATTCTCGGTCGCGATTCAATCGGCTTCGGTGAATTGCCGACAGTTACCAGAAAGCGGGCGAAAATGGGACCGCAACGCGGCTGAAAGCTCATGCGTTGTCCAGCGTCTTGAACCACTGCACCAGGAAGTCGACGAAAACGCGAACTTTTGCAGGCAGATAGCGCCGGTGCGGATAGACGGCAAAAATGCCGCCGCCGGGCAGAATGCGGTCATCCAGCGCAGTCAGCAGCTTGCCGCTTTCGATGTCGGGCGCGGCGATGAAATCCGGCAGGACGGAAAATCCCAATCCAGCCACGGCAGCGGCCCTTGCCGCCATCGGGCTGTTGACCTCGATCGGGCCGGAAACCGAAACGCTCACCGTATCGCCGCTGTCGCCTTTGAACGGCCAGTTGGTGAGCCAGCGCCCATTGGTGTCGATGATGCAAGGCACGCGGGCAAGGTCTTGCGGCCTGACCGGCATGCCGTGCCTGGCGATCAGTTCAGGAGACGCGCAAAGCCGTACCGAAAATGGCGCCAGACGCCTGGCGATCAACGAGGAATTTTCCAGCCGCGAAATGCGCACCGCCAGATCGAAGCCCTCCTCGACCAGATCGACGAAACGGTCGTCGAGATGGATGTCGAGCACGATGTCGGGGTGCTGCTTGGCGAAGTCGATCAGCGACTGGCCGATCGGCGCGTCGGCAAAGGTGCGCGGCGCCGACAGCTTGATCCTGCCGCGCACGTCGCCGGAGGATTCGCGCACCGCATCGGCAAGGCTGTCGACCTCGCGCACGATCTCCGAGGCGCGCCGGTAATAGGTGTGGCCGGCCTCGGTCAGGGAAAACTGCCTGGTGGTGCGGTTGAGCAGCAGCGCGCCGAGCTCGTCCTCCAGCTCGCGCACATATTTCGACAATAGCGCCTTCGAGCGGCCGATCTTGCGCGCCGCCGCCGAAAATCCTTCGGCCTCGACCACGTCGATGAAGGCGCGCATGCGGGTCAGCGTATCCATGTCATGCGCCTCCTTGGTGGGCCGAAAGGATGCGGGCGGCCAGCGCAATCAACTGCCGGTCGCTGTTCTTCGGACCGAGCAGCGAAAGGCCGAACGGCGCCCCGCCGGTCTTGCCGAGCGGCAGCGTGATTTGCGGAAAGCCGGACAGGCCGGAAAGGCAGAGCAGTCTCAGCGCCCGCTCGCGATAGGTCTGCAAATCGTCGAATGACGCGGCCTTGAGCGGCGCGGCACCAGGAGCGGTCGGAAGCACAAGAACGCCGTCGTCGCCAAGCAGGCCGGCCAGTTCGAGGCGAAACGAAACGCGACGTTCCGTTTCACATTGCGCGGTTGCCGCGTCGATTGTCGCGCCGTGCTCGAAACGCTCCTTGACACCGGGTCCCAGCATGCGGTCGCCGCCGGCGATCCAGGCGCCGTGACTTTGCCAGGCTTCATAGCCTTGCAGCTTGCGGAAGCACCAATAGAGATCGTCGGTCGAATGCGACAGCGGGCCGACGCTGCGCGGTGCGCCCAGCACCGAAGCGACACTGCGGAGCATGGCGCGATATTCGTCGGCCTCGTGCGGGCCGAGCACGAGGCCGTCCAGCGCAGCGAGAGTGACGGGGCGTCTCAGTTCATGGGAATGCGGATCGTCGCCGAGCAGCACCGTGCCGACCTTTTCGTAGATGACGATGTCGCTTGCGAACCAACCGAATGTGTCCAGCGAAGGCGCCAGCGGCATGGTGCCGTCGAGCGGGATACGGCCATGCGTCGTCCTGAGGCCGATCAGGCCGCAGAAGCTTGCCGGCGCTCGGATCGAGCCGCCGGTGTCCGATCCGGTTGCAATGTCGGCCAGCCCGCCGGCGACTGCCGCGGCAGAACCGGAGGACGAGCCGCCGGTGACGCGGTCGGGTGCTGCCGGGTTGACGGGCGACGGGAAATGCGCGTTCAGCCCGAACAGGGAAAATGCGAGTTCGTCGGTCTGCGTCTTGCCGACGAAGCGGGCGCCCGAATCAAGCAGCGCCTGGACGGCCGGCGCGGTCGCCATGGCCGGCGAGGCTTCGCGGTATTTCTGCGGATTGCCGCAACCGGTGCGGTAGCCGGCGACGTCGAAGATATCCTTGACGGCCAGCCGCAAGCCGGCAAGCGGGCCGGATTGCGCATTGGTAACAGGGACTTGATCAAGATCGAGAAAAGCGTTCAGCGGGCCGCGAGTGCCTGTCATGCGTTCGATATCCGGATGTGCTTGTCGCAGCATTGTTCTTCTGGTGCCGCAGCATTGTTCGATGCCACAAATTTTACAACCTGCCATACGATTTTTATTGATTGTGAAATCTTTCGATCTTATATCGCGCTTGCCCAAAGTCGCACGTGCCTGTGGGTGTCCGCCGATCCTCGAATGGTGAGGGCAATCGGTAAGGTAACTGGAGCCAACCCCTCCAGTCGGTTTAGCGGCCAACCGCCAACCGAGGACACCTTGAAGCAACGACGGTGCGGGCCTTTCTGGTGTTCTGCCGGTCGTCCAAAGACCGGGGTTACTGAAGAGGCACACCTTCATTGCCGGCAGTGCGGACGGGTCTCCCATCCAAGCCAAGGCAGACAAAGCGAACCGAGGCCGGGCAAGGCCAAGGTTCACCGCCGCGAGACGGCGCTTCATGGTTCCGGGGTCTCCACCGGCTGGTTCCATGGATTTGACGTCCCGCCTTTGTCCACCGCGTGTTCGCGAGGCCGAGAGCCCGCGTCCGCAAGCCTTTGTGCGCGCCGCAAGGCGCTGATGGAGAGACCCGATGGCTACCCAGCGCATCCTTGACTTTCTCGCCACCCGACGTCCGAACGGCCCGTGCCTCGTCGTCGACCTCGATGTCGTGCGCGACAATTTCCGTGCTTTCGAGAAGGCGCTTCCCGATTCCAAGATCTACTATGCGGTGAAAGCAAATCCGGCGCCGGAAATCCTGCGCCTGCTTGCTGCGATGGGCTCGTCCTTCGACACCGCTTCCGTTGCCGAAGTCGAGATGGCGATGGACGCCGGTGCGCCGGCGGACCGCATCTCCTTCGGCAACACCATCAAGAAGGAGCGCGACATCCAGCGCGCCTACCAGCTCGGCATCAAGCTGTTTGCGGTGGACTGCGTCGAGGAGGTCGAGAAGATCGCCCGCGTCGCTCCCGGCGCCCGCGTGTTCTGCCGCGTCCTGACCGACGGCGAGGGCGCCGAATGGCCGCTGTCGCGCAAGTTCGGCTGTGTGCCGGCGATGGCGGTCGACGTGCTGCGCCATGCCAGGGCGCTCGGTCTCGATGCTTATGGCGTGTCGTTCCATGTCGGCTCGCAGCAGACCGACCTGACCGCCTGGGACCGCGCGCTGGCCGACGCCAAGAAGGTGTTCGCGACGCTGGCCGACGAAGGCATCGTGCTGAAGATGGTCAATATGGGCGGCGGCTTCCCGACCCGCTATCTCAGGGATGTGCCGGTGGCGCAGGCCTACGGCCAGGCGATCTTCTCGGCGCTCAGGAAGCATTTCGGCAACGCGATCCCCGAGACGATCATCGAGCCGGGCCGCGGCATGGTCGGCAATGCCGGCGTCATCAAGTCGGAAGTCGTGCTGATCTCGAAGAAAGCCGATAACGACAATGTGCGCTGGGTGTTCCTCGACATCGGCAAGTTCGGCGGTCTCGCCGAGACGATGGACGAGGCGATCCGCTACCCGATCGTCACCGCGCATGACGGCAGCGAGACCGCGCCTTGCGTGCTCGCCGGCCCGACCTGCGATTCGGCCGACGTGATGTACGAAAAGACGCCGTACCCGCTGCCCTTGTCGCTGACCATCGGCGACGAGGTGCTGATCGAGGGCACCGGCGCCTACACGACGACCTATGCATCGGTCGCCTTCAACGGCTTCGAGCCTCTCCGATCCTACGTGATCTGAGGGCTCGCAAGAGCTGCTCAGATCATCCCCGGTGGGCGCCTGTCGCCCGCCCGGGCTCGCCTGTGGAACAATCCGCTTGTGAAGGATCGCGGAAATGAACATTGCAGATCTCATCGTTGAAGGCGTGGGAATCTCCCCTCTCGAGGGGGAGATGGCCGCGAAGCGGCCGGAGGGGGTCGGTTCGACTGGACTCGGCCTACTGCCGCAGATGGAGGCCGGCGCTTCACGCGCGACAACCCCCTCTGTCGCCTTCGGCGACATCTCCCCCTCGAGGGGGGAGATTGCGGTCGTCGCCGAAACCGCCGCCGACGTTGGCGCTCGCGACGCTTTGCTCGATCGCGCCATGGGGCCGAAGCGGCGGAAGAAGTCGTCGGAAAAGCTGCGGCGCGGCCGCCGGCCTTCGGAGGGCCTTGCCTTTGTCGCGCGCGATGCGTCGGGCACTGTTGCCGGCACGGTGCGGCTGTGGGACGTGGTGCTGGGCGAGGGCGGCACGGCAGCGCTGCTGCTCGGCCCGCTTGCGGTCGACCCGGCGCTGAAAAATGCCGGCATCGGCTCGGCGCTGATGCGCCATGCGGTCGCTGAGGCCGCGCGGCTTGGCCATGCGGCGATCCTGCTGGTCGGCGACGCGCCCTATTACGAGCGCTTCGGGTTTTCGGCCGCAAAGACCGGCTCACTGGCCATGCCGGGGCCTTACGAGCGGCACCGCCTGCTGGCGCGGGAACTGGTTGTCGGCGCGCTCGACGGCGCGCAAGGCACGCTGAAGCCGGCCGGGCGCAAGCTGAAGGCACAGAGGCTGCCGCTCGCTGCGTGACGGATCAGAAGCAAGCCGCCGCCATCGTGCGGCGGCTTGTTTCACCTCAAGCGATCAGCCGATCAGCTGGTTGAGCGCCATGGCGACGCTCATGTCGCCTTCGACCTTTATCTTGCCGGACATGAAGGCCATGGTCGGGTTGAGATCGCCTGATATCAGCGAGTCCAGATCGTCGAGCGACAGCTTTATGGTGCAATCGGCCGGCGCATCGGTGGTCGAGACATCGGCGCCGTCGATAACGATGACGCCGTCGCTGCCGGTGTCGAATTTCACCGAGCGATCGAACCCGGCACTCGCCACGCGCGACCTGATGTTGTCGGCAATCTCCTGAACGCTCATGGCGGTTCTCCTCGTCTGCTTGCGTTTGTCGCTCGCCGCTTGCCTGGTTTTACAGCCACGGCCGCCGGCGCATATAGCTTCGGGTTGACGTTTACGTCAACGCAGTTCCCCGAGGTGAAGATGGGCTTTATCGCCGCAGCATCACGCGGGCATGGTTGCCGGTGCTGTCCTTCGCCAAATTCAGGGATGCGGTGCTGGTGCCGAGCATGAACGTGCAATCGGCGGCCGAGACCTTCCAGCGTGCTGGCGCCGAGGAATTGGCGGTGGTCGAGGATTTCACCGATTGCAAGGTGGTCGGGCTGCTGACCGAAGGCCACCTGATGCGGCGCTATGCCGAGGAACTCGACAAGGCGCGGCGGGATCTGTCGGGCGAGGGGTAGCCGCGTCCTGTCCGGATAGCGATGCGACACACATGTCGGCTGCTGCGTAAGGAGGGCTCACGTCAACGGCCCGCTAATCGCCGGCTCCGAAATCCGATTGCGCGAACTGTCTTCTTCCTTGTGGAAGAGTGTCTTCAAGAAAAAAGCGTCGGGAACCGCCTTGATTACTTTTGCGATCACGGCGGTCGCGAGCACGGCAAACGCTAGGCGACCGAGAAGCACGCTCGTAGCATCAGCGCCAAGCGTGACGACGACCAACGTATCCTCAATGAGGCTATGGGCAAAACCCATGAACACGCAGGCAAGGAATATCTGACGCGGCTCCGCGCTAGGCGTGCGCGCCTCGCGGATCAGCAGTCCTGCGCCATAGGAAATCCCGAGAAACAGGCCGACAGCGGCGAAAGGTACCGTCTGCTTTTCGATGCCGGCGAGCCGAAAGAGCGGTGCAAGCCCTCTGTTCATCCAATCCAAAATGCCCGACATCTTGAGAAGCTCGATCACCCAGCTCAGCGCAAGCAGAACAACGAGCATGATGCCCAGGGTTTTGAGCGTACCCAGGAGAAAGCCGCCCCAGTCGGTGCTTTCATTCGTCGGCATCCACGCCGGCTTCACCGGTCCTGACAGCCATCCGGTCACGGCGAATATCTGATGCAGAAGGACAGCAAAGACCAAACCCCCGCCAATACGAAGCGCCGCGGTGACCAGGAAGCTCGGCCCGGCCCTCTGAATGATCCGTTGCTCGATCGGAATGGCATGTGCAAACAGCAAGAGAGCCGAAAGAACCGTCATGTCGGCAGTGCTGAGCGCCGAAACCGGAACCAAGGTGAATACGATCACAAGCGCGCCCCAGATCCCGACCAGCAATCCCGTCAGCCAGGCAAAGGCGAGTTCAGGTGGCAACCCCACCTGCAACATGAGCGGGGAGAAGAACGGAGAAATCGCCTGGATGACGCCAAGGTCCTGCAGCAGCCGCGTGGCAATCGCAACCGGAACGATCACGCGAACCAGTTCCCAATAGATTTCAAGCGTCTCCAATGTCTTGCGATAGAAGGCGGCGCAAATTGCCATCATGCTGCTCCATCATCCCTGGAGCCATCTGAGTAGCGTGAGACGCTTCGCATTTGTGGTCAAAGTTTGCGATTCCGTGCAATAAAATTGCAACGCACCGACGATGAGCGCGACCAACATGGACAAGATCGACAGAAGGCTTCTCAACCTGCTCCAGGATGATGCCTCACGAACTAACGCCAAACTGGCGGGGTTAGTCGGGCTTTCCCCTTCGAGCTGCCTGCGCCGCATACGACGACTGAAGAAAAGCGGTGTCATCAGCCGCGTTGTCGCGCTTCTCGCACCGGCAAAGGCTGGCCGGGGCTTGAAGGCGATCGTCACCGTCGAACTGGAGCGTCATGGTGAGCAGTATATGCGGGACTTTCTCGAGTTGGCCGCCCAGGAACCGGCCGTCACTCAGGCCCACAGTGTAAGCGGCGAAACCGACGCCGTCCTCATGCTCCGCCTGACGGATATGGAAGAGTTCGATGCGCTGTGCGAGCGACTGTTCCGAGACCGAAGCAACGTCGGGCGGTACCACACGATGTTCGTGATCCGAACGGCCAAAGAAGTGACGGCAATTCCACTGTAGTGTTCGGGTTACGATAGACCTGCTGGGCCGCGAATTCATAAACGAGCATTGCCAGTTCCGTAACACGGCTGTTCTTCTCGCATCGCGGAGGGTCGCAAAGATGCCAACTGCTGGGCTGCGTACTATCTACTTACCCGGGCCAGCAAAAAGCAGCAGATTCCCGTCCGGGTCCTTGACAATGAAATCTCGCGCGCCCCACGGCTCGCTCTTGAGGGACTGGAAGAAGGGCACGCCGGCGGCTTGAAACTCGAGAAAAAGCTGCTTGATTTCTTCCGCCGTAGCGACGGTGAGCGAGGCGGAGAGTAATTGCTCGCGTTCTCGCAGCCCCGGATCGATCACAGGCTGCTCAACGCATCGCAGGTTGACTAGTGCGCTATCGCGCTTGACCTGCGCGTAGAACGGCGGCGTGCCATAAATAAACGCGACGGCGAAGCCGAGCTTGTTTGTGAAGAAATCGCACGAGGCCATGATATCGGCGACGAACAATTGCGGCTCTGCACCGGCGATGACGGTTTTGGTGGGAGTCGCGTCTGCATGATCTGACATGGTTGGGAGTCCTGTCTTCAGGGCCTGCCAGCTTTCGAAACCGTTTTGCCTTGCGACCAGCTCCTGCGCATCGCTGAGTTTGAAGCTTTGCACTAGAATTTCTGGGTCTGTCATCTTGCTAAAGCGAGGCAAGCCCGACCTGATCTGCGTCGCGACCGGGTAATAACGGTCGCGATGCCAGCGCAAGATGAGCTTCGCCTGCTTCCGGAGGTTATCGAGATTCGGCATGGGCGCGCTAAGGTTGACAATGCGTAGGTGGGCATTGCCCCTTCGGCACGACACCGATGCGCCCTACACGCAACGTGATCAGAATGCAGAATCTTCAAATGCCCGTCAACGGGGCGGCGGATGCGGCCGCGCTCGGCCATGGTGGCGATGGGATCGCTGCGCGGCTTGAGCTCGAGCCCAAATCATCCCCCGGCAAGGCGCGGCAGCAGGAAAATCTCCGCCCCTTCCGGCAGTTCCTTCGACCAGGTGTCGCGATAGATCGTCCCGTCGATGGCGACGGCGATGCCGCGATCGATGTATGGCTCGAGGCCGGGATACTGTTCAGCCAGTTTCCTGAACAGCTCCCGAATATCCTTCGCCTCGATCTCGACCTTGCTCTTGCCTCCGGCGATCGCGCCGAGCGACCCCCAGAGCGTTACTTCGACCATCAGCCTCCCCGTTCCGCCTCGATCGCCGCCAGAATGCGCGGCGGCGACATCGGGATATGAGTCATGCGCACGCCCGCGGCGTTCGACACCGCATTGGCGATCGCCGCCAGCGGCGGCACGATCGAGGTCTCGCCGACGCCGCGCACCCCGTAAGGATGGTTGGGATTGGGGATCTCGAGGATCTGCGTGTCGATCATCGGCAGGTCCGAGCAGACCGGGATGCGGTAATCCAGGAAACCAGGGTTCTGCAGCCGCCCGTCCTTGCCGTAGATATACTCCTCGTTGAGCGCCCAGCCGATGCCTTGCGCGGCACCACCCTGGTATTGCCCCTCGACATAGGTCGGATGCACCGCCTTGCCGGCGTCCTGAACGACGGTGTAGCGCAGCACCCTGGTGGAGCCGGTCTCGGGATCGACCTCGATATCGCAGATATGGGTAGCGAAGGAGACGCCGGCGCCGTCGGCGACGAGCTCACTGTGGCCTGCGATCGGTCCCCCCGTCTTCCCTGACGCGGCTGCGATCTCCTTCAGCGACAATGCTGCAAGGTTGCCGTATTTCTCGCCCTTGGCAATCGCGTGACCTTTTTCCCAGACCACGTCGTCGACGGGTATGTCCCACATCTGCGCGGCGCGTTCCCGCAACACCTTGATGGCGTTGCGGGCGGCCGAGATCGTCGCCATGGAGGAGGAGAAGGTGCCGCGGCTGCCGTCCGTCATGTCGTTGTAGCCGAGGCTGGAGGTATCGGCGACCACCGCCTTGACCTGCTCATAGGGGATGCCGAGCTCCTCCGCCGCGACCAGCGAAAGCGACGCGCGGGAACCACCCACATCGACCGTGCCGACGGCAAGCGAGACCGAGCCGTCCATGCCGATGTTGAGGTCGGTGCAGGTCTGGCCACCGAAATTGAACCAGAAGCCGCAGGCCATTCCGCGGCCCTGGTTCTTGCCGAGCGGCGCCTTCATGTGCGGATGGTTCTTCACCGCCTCCAGCGTCGGCCCGATGCCGATCGGGCCGTATACCGGTCCATAGGACGATCTGGTGCCTTCCTGCGCCGCGTTCCTGATCCGGAACTCGACGGGGTCCATGCCGATCTCCTTGGCCAGCTCGTCGACCGCACTTTCCACCGCAAACGCCGCCATCGGAGCCGACGGCGCGCGATAGGCCGCGGTCTTGGGCCGGTTGACCAGCACTTCGTAGCCGACCGTCCTGACGTTCTCGAGCTTGTAGCAGGCAAAGGCCGTCATGGCGCCGATCTCGGCCCACGTACCGGCATAGGGGCCGCAGCTATAGCGCAGCGTCGCCTCGGCCGCCGTGATCGTGCCGTCCTTGCGGGCGCCGATCCGAACGTCGATCGAGGTGGCGCTGGTCGGGCCGGAGGCGCGGAACACCTCGTCGCGCGTCATGACCAGCTTGACCGGCCGCCCGGCCTTGCGTGACAGCGCCAGTGCCACCGGCTCGGCCCAGACATGGGTCTTGCCGCCGAAACCGCCGCCGATCTCCGAGGAGGTGACGCGCAGCTTCGAGGCTTCCATGCCAAGCAGTTGGGCGCAATGTTGGCGGTAGACAAAATGGCCTTGCGTACAGACCCACAGGTCGGCGGTGCCGTCGGAGCTGACATTGGCCACGCAGGCATGCGGCTCGATATAACCCTGGTGCGTCTGCTCGGTCTTGAAGGAGCGCTCGACGACGAAGTCGGCCTGGCCGAAACCTACGTGGATGTCGCCATGGCCGTACTGGGTGCGCTTGGTGACATTGGAAGGCTTGACGGGCTTTTGCTCGAGGCCCTCGGTGAAGATGGCGTCGTTGACCAGAGGTGCGGAGTGCTTCATCGCCTCGTCGACGTCGGTGACATGCGGCAGCACCTCGTAGTCGACCTCGATCAGCTTCAGTGCCTGCCTCGCCGTGCGGGCATCGACCGCAGCCACCGCGGCCACGGCATGGCCGTCATAGAGCGCTTTCTTGCGCGCCATGCAGTTGTCGAGGATGTCGTACATGGCGGCATCGCCGTCGGTGAGGTCGGGCAGGTCGGCCGCGGTGATCACGGCCTTGACGCCGGCGAGCTTCTCCGCCTTCGACGTGTCGATCTTCCTGATCGTGGCATGCGCATGGGGGCTTCTGAGAACGCGCCCGACCAGTTGCCCGGCCATGTTGAAGTCGGCGCCATAGCGTGCGCGGCCCGTCACCTTGTCGACGCCGTCGGGACGGATGGGACGCGTGCCGACAGAGGTGAAATTGCGTCCGGAGTAACGCGGATCGAAATTCATCGTCATGCTCCCTTCATCACGCTGGCCGCGTCCTGAACGGCACGCACGATCTTGTCATAGCCGGTGCAGCGGCAGAGGTTCCCGGCGAGGCCGAAGCGGATCTCCTCCTCGGTCGGATCGGGGTTCTTGGCCAAAAGGTCCTTCGCCGCTATCAAAAAGCCCGGCGTGCAGACGCCGCATTGAAGTGCGGCGTGCTCCAGGAATTTCTGCTGCAGCGGATGCAGCCTGTCGCCGTGCGCCATGCCCTCGATGGTCTCGACGTGCCGGCCCTCGGCCTCCGCGCCGAGCACCAGGCACGAGCACACCAGCCGATCGTCGAGGATGATGCTGCAGGCCCCGCAGTCGCCGGTGCCGCAGCCTTCCTTGGCGCCCGTCAGCCCCAGGCGATCGCGCAGGACATCAAGCAGCGTCTCGTCCGGCTGGCAAAGGAACTCGACATTGTCGCCGTTGATTGTCGTTGATACTGCCACACCAGCCATCATTTGCCTCCTGCGCGTGCATAGGCGGTCGTGGCGGCCCGCTTGGCCAGCACACCCGCGACTTTCCGTCTGAATTCGATGGTGCCGCGCTTGTCGTCGATCGGCCGGCAGGCGCCCGAGCAGACCTTGGCGAGCCTCTCCAGCGTGGCTTCGTCCAGCTTGGAGCCGATGAGAACCTCGGCGGCCTCCTCGACCAGAATCACCGTCGGCGCCACGGCGCCCAACGCCAGACGGGCGGATTTGACGCGACCCTGCTCATCGAGCGTCAAGTTCACGCCGGCGCTTACCACCGCTATGTCCATCTCCGTGCGCGGAATGAAACGCAGATAGGCATCGCCCGAACGCGGCAGACGGCTGTCGAGCAGGATTGCCTCGATGATCTCGCCCTTGGCCAGCGACGTCTTGCCCGGCCCAGTCGGCACCGCTTGCACGGCAATCGTGCGCCTGGTTCCCGGGCCGACGACCACAGCCTTGGCGCCAGCGGCGACCAGCGCCGGCACGCTGTCGGCGGCCGGCGAGGCGTTGCACAGATTGCCGACGATGGTGCAGCGTCCCTGCACCTGCTTCGAGCCGATCAGCTTGGCCGCTTCGACGACACCGGGCCATGCCTTCTGCAGGGCCGTGTTCTCGCCCAGCACGGCGCAGGGGACCGCCGCGCCGATGCTGAAGCCCTCGGCTGTTTCCCTGATCTCGCCAAGCCCGTCGATCGCCTTGATGTCGACGATCAGGTCGGGTTCGATAAAGCCGCCTTTCATTCGCACCAAGAGGTCGCTGCCTCCGGCGAGGATGGCGGCCGTGCCGGCTGAACCGGCCAACAGGCCGGCGGCGTCTTCAATTGAAAGCGGACGTATGTAACGCATCGTCTCCCCTTAGTGGTCATGGTCACACCAACTGATATAACCGTCTCTCCACAATGGCCATCCTGTTCGTGCACTCGCGGATTGGGCCAGGCGCCGCAATCTCATTTTGCTCGTCCAACTGGACGCACCGCCAGCCACTAATGCTCGATCGGTCCCTTCGGCATCACCAGCGCGGTGCCGGCTGTCGTCGGGCGCTCGATCATGCGGCGGACGCGCGGTGGCTCGTTGCCGCTGTGCAGCGCCCTTATGCGCTCGCCGATGACGGCGTCGGCGTAGGTGGCGCGCCGATTGTGGCGGATATATTCGACCCAGGTCGGCGTGTGGTAGTGCTCGATCCATATCGAGGGATTTTCGAGATCGCGCGCCAAGGTCCAGTTGCGGGCGCCATCACGGCGGCGGATGCGGCCGCGCTCGGCCATGGTGGCGAGGAATTCCGGTACGTCCTCGTTGCGGATGACATATTCGATCATGATGGCGATGGGACCGCTGCGCGGCTTGAGATCAAGCGCCAGATGCGGCTCCTGAAAACGGTTGAGCGGATCGAGGTTGAGCACGGCCTGCTGCGGCAGCGGCAGCAGCAGGCCGATGGCGCCTCCCGCCAGCATGGCGATGCTGGCCGCCATCAGGGCGACTTCGGCGCCATGCGCGTCGGCAACGACACCCCAGACCCAGCTGCCGAGCGCGATGCCGCCGAAGGTCGCGGTCTGGTAGACCGAAAGCACGCGGCCGACCACCCAGCGCGGCGTCGACATCTGCACGGTGACGTTGAAATGCGAAAGCGCCGTCACCCAGCAGGCGCCGCCGAGCAGCAGGCCGAGCGACGTCTGCCAGGCATGATTGCTGACGGCGGCGTTGAAGGCGCAGACGGCGAAACCGGCGAATGCCATGCGCACCATGGTCTCGCTGGACAGCAGCTGCCGCAGCCTGACGCTGGTCAGCGCGCCGCCGACGGCGCCGATGCCGAAAGCCCCTAACATGATGCCGTAGCTCAGCGCATCGCCCTTGACGACGTCACGCGCGACCAGCGGAAGCAGTGCCAGGACCGCGCCGGCGCTGAAGCCGAAGGCCGAGCTCCTGACCAGCACCTTGCCGATGTTGGGCGACATGGCGACGTAGCGCAGGCCTGCGCCCATGGCGGCGCCCAGCGTCTCGCGGGGCAAGGTCGATGCCGGCAGTTCCGGCCTCCAGCGGGCCAGCACGATGATGAGGCCGACATAGCTCAGCGTGTTGACGGCGAAGGCCGCGGCAGCGCCTGCCGCGGCAACGATGATGCCGCCGATCGCCGGGCCGACGCTGCGCGTCAGGTTGAAGCCCATCGAGTTGAGCGCGATCGCCGCCGGCACCTTGGTGCGAGGCACCATGTCGCCGACCGAAGCCTGCCAGGACGGACTGTTGAGCGCGGTGCCGCTGTCGATCAGGAAGGTGAAGGCGAGCAGCGTCCACGGCGTCATCAGGTCGAGATAGGTGAAGACGGTCAGAAGAGCCGAGACGACGAGCATGAAGATCTGCGCGATCAGCATGATTTTGCGCCGGTTGAAGCTGTCGGCGATGGCGCCGGCCAGCAGCGCGAAGAGCATGATCGGCAAGGTGGTCGAGGCCTGGACCAATGCCACCTGGTAGGACGAGGTGGCGATCGTCGTCATCATCCAGGCGGCGCCAACGCCCTGGATGAGGCCGCCGAAATTGGAGACGAGGCTGGCGGACCACACCGCCCGGAAGATGCCGTGCCGGAACGGCGCCAGCGCCGAGGCGCTTTCGCTTTCCGGTGTGTCGTCGTTCATAAATGCCTTCCCGGGCTCAAATGCGTTTGTTCTTCCGATCAATCGGCCCCGCAAGCCGTGGGTTCAAAAAATAGAACATCATTTCGCAAAGGGCGAACGCATTCTGGAAAAACATCATGGTCCAACAACAAGATAGCGGGCGGGTCAGCGCGTGCCGCCGCAGGCTGAACGATCGGTCAGGCAGGCGGTACCGCGAGCGCTGCCATGTGATTGGCAGGCACCGGCGGCACTTCTAGCGGTCCTCGAAGCCGGTCAGCACGCCGACGGCGTTGATGCCGATCTCCTCAACGGCGTAGCCGCCTTCCATGACGAACAGCGTCGGCAGGCCGAGCCTGGCGATGCGGCGGCCGATCCTGGGATAGTCGCCCGTTTTCAGCTTGAACTGGCTGATCGGATCCTTCTCGAACGTGTCGACGCCGAGTGAAACCACGACGACGTCAGGAGCATAAGCCGAAAGCCTCGTGCAAGCGTCCTCGAGCGAGGCGTTCCACACGTCCCAGCCGGTGCCGAAGGGCATCGGGTAATTGTCGTTGAAGCCTTCGCCGTCGCCCTCGCCGCGTTCGTCGGCATGGCCGAGGAAGAAGGGATATTCGGTCATCGGATCGCCATGCAGGTTCAGCACCTGAACGTCACCGCGGCGATAGAAGATCTCCTGGGTGCCGTTGCCGTGGTGATAATCGATGTCGAGGATCGAAACGCGCCCGGCGCCATGGTCGCGGAACCATTGCGCGGCGACGGCGGCGTTGTTGATGAAGCAATAGCCGCCCATGAAGGCCGCCCCTGCATGGTGCCCTGGCGGGCGGCACAGCGCGAAGGCGGAAGGCTCACCGGCCTTGACCAGCGCGGCGGCGGTCAAAGCGACGTCATAGGACGACTTGATCGCATCCCATGTGCCTTTGACGAACGTTGCCCCACCGTCGAAGGAGTAGAAGCCGAGCAGCGCATCGATGCCTTTCGGGCGCACGTCGCCGCGCAGGCCGCGCGTCGGCCAGGTGAAGGGAATGGCCGAACCGCTGCGGCCCGACGCTTCCCAGAGCGGCCACACGGTCGGCAGGAAATCGATGTAGTCGCTGGCATGCACCTTCCTGGCGGCGGCGAGGTCGTGGCTTTCCGGCGGCAGGATCGGACCGAGCTTCTCGCTCTCCACCCGCGCCCTGATGAACTCGGCGCGCGACGGCTTTTCAAAGGCCGGCACGATGGCGCCGGCGATCAATTCGACATTGCCGGAATGGCCGGCATGGAAAGGCGAAAAAACAGTCTTCATGAAATTGTTCCGTGGTGAGACGCGGCGACCCTAACCGTCCTGCACTGCCTTTCACAAGGCGCTGGGCCAACCAGCCATGGCTTGCTGGCCCGGCAGCCGGTCGTCTAGCCTGCCGGCAGCGCAACCGACCTGCGGGTAATCATGAGTTCAAATGCCGACCTGATCGTCACCAATGCCCGTGTGCTGACCATGGACGAAGGCAATCCGACAGCCGAGGCGGTGGCGATAAAGGACGGCAACATCCTGGCGGTTGGCGATCGCCGGATGATCGAGGCGCTGAAAGGGCCGGCCACGAAGATCATCGATGCGCAAGGCGGGTCGGTGGTGCCGGGCTTCATCGAAGCGCATATGCACCTTTTCGGCGGCGCGGCCGAACTGGACAATCTGCACCTTCAGGGCGTGCACGGCTTCGATGCGCTGAGCGACGCGATCCGCGCCTACGCTGCGGCACGGCCGAACGCCAAATTGCTGCTTGGGGCCGGCGTCGACTATACCATCCTTTCCAAGGAAGAGCCGGTCACCCGCCATCATCTCGACCGCATCATCGCCGACCGGCCGTTCGCCATGTCGGCTTCCGATCACCACACGATGTGGGCCAACACCAAGGCGCTGAAGCTGGCCGGCATCCTGCACGGCAAGCAACTCGGCCTCGGCAACGAGATCGTCATGGGCGCCGACGGCCTCGCGGCCGGCGAATTGCGTGAGGGCGAGGCGTTTGGGCCGATCCTCGAGCTTTCCGGGCAGAACCGCGTGCGGCTCGGCCTTGCGACAGGCGGCGAGCCCGAACCGTACCCTTCCGCAGCCGAAGTCGCGGCCGATCGCGACCTGATGCATCGCGGTCTGGAATGGTGCGCCCGCCACGGCATCACCTCGATCCAGAACATGGACGGCAATCTCTACCAGCTCGAACTGCTTGCCGGTTTGGAGCAGGAAGGGCGGCTGCTCTGCCGCACCAAGATACCTTTTCATTTCAAGAACTTCATGACGCTCGACAAGCTGGAAAAGGCATCGAGCATGGCCAACTCCTATCGATCGGAATGGCTGTCGTCCGGCATGGTCAAGATGTTTTACGACGGCGTGCTTGAAGGCTGGACTGCGGTCATGGTCGACGACTATGCCGACCGGCCGGGCTGGCGCGGTGAGCCGCTGTTCACGCCAGAGCATTTCGCCGAGGTGGCAGTGGAGGCCGACCGGCGCGGCCTGCAGATCGCCGTGCATTCGATAGGCGACGGCGCTGTGCGCGCGGTCCTCGACGGTTACGAGGCGGCGCGGCGGAAGAACGGCAGGCGCGACAGCCGGCACCGGGTCGAGCACATCGAGGTCACCACTGCCGCCGACGTGCCGCGCTTTGCCGAACTCGGCGTCATCGCCTCGATGCAGCCGCCGCACCCGCCCGGCGCCATGGACTTCCCGCTGGAGCCGACGCTCTCGCGCATCGGCCGCGAAAGATGGCCGCTCAGCTATGCCTGGCGGACGCTGAAGCAGGCGGGCGCGCATGTCGTTTTCGCTTCCGACTGGCCGGTGTCGCGGGTCGACCCGATCCTGGGCATTCAGGCGGCGGTGCTGCGCAAACCTTGGGCAGAGGGCGATCCCGACCAGAGCTTCTCGCTGCTGGAAGCGCTTGCGGGCTATACGGTCGAAGGCGCCTATGCCGAATTCATGGAACACCGTAAGGGCCGGCTGAAACCAGGCTATCTGGCCGATCTGGTGGTGCTGTCGGCCGATATCGAGGCAACTGAACCGGCTTCCTTGCACAAGGTGCGTCCGGTCAGCACCATCTGCGGCGGCAAGATCACTTACCGGGGTTGATGATGGCGCTGACTATGGCATGGGGCTTGCGTTCTGAACCGAGATCCAGATGCATGGTTGCCAAGCCGACCGGCATATGCTGACAATCGAATGGGAACTGGATCCGCCATCAAGAGCGGACATGAAAATGGGGTAATGCGTGCCGGATCAACCGGGTAAGAGTGCAATCGAGGTCCGCAGCGTCCGCAAGGTGTTCGGTACCGGGGACGCACAAGTCGCCGCTCTCGACACGGTTTCGGTGTCGATCCGCGAGAACGAGTTCTTCACGCTGCTGGGGCCGTCGGGCTGCGGAAAGACGACGCTGCTCAGGCTGATCGCCGGCTTCGATTTTCCCAGCGAAGGCGAAATCCTGCTGCACGGCCACGACATCGCGCCGCTGCCGCCGTTCAAGCGGCCGGTCAACACCGTCTTCCAGTCCTATGCGCTGTTCCCGCACATGACAGTGGCCGAGAATATCGGCTTCGGCCTGGAGATGCTGGGCAAGCCGAAAGCCGAAATCAAGGCACGCGTCGCCGAGATGCTGAAGCTGGTCAAGATGGAGGCGCTGAGCGGCCGCCGCACCAGCCAGATCTCCGGCGGCCAGCAGCAGCGCGTCGCACTGGCCCGCGCGCTGGCGCCGCAGCCGAAAGTGCTGTTGCTCGACGAGCCGCTGTCGGCACTCGACTACAAGCTGCGCAAGGAAATGCAGATCGAACTGAAACGGCTGCAGCACCAGACCGGCATCACCTTCATCTTCGTCACCCATGACCAGGAAGAAGCGCTGACCATGTCCGACCGCATCGCCGTGATGTCGGCCGGCAAGATCCTGCAGGTCGGCACGCCCTGGGACATCTATGACAAGCCGGCCGAGCGCTTCGTCGCCGACTTCATCGGCGAAACCAATTTCCTGACCGCGGCCATCACCGGCATCGGCAACGGCAAGGCGCGCGCGACACTAAAATCCGGCGCGACGATCGACGCGACGGTGGCTGAGGGCTTCCAGCCGAAGGAGAATGCGACGCTGGTGGTCAGGCCGGAACACGCCAAGCTGACCGGCGGCAAGGGCGATCTTTCCGGAACCGTCGAAAACATCGTCTATTTCGGCACCGACACGCATATTCATGTCCAACTGGACAGCGGCGAAGCCTTCACCGTGCGCCAGCAGAACACGCGCAGCGCAGGCTGCGGTTTCGAGCGGGGCGACAAGGTCGGCGTCTCGATCGGCAACGACGCCGCGCAAGTGCTGAGGGATTGATGGCGAGCGCGGAAGAAGTCGCCAAGGCGGCCGAACGGCGCGACATCCGCGACCGCTGGCTGCTGTCGGCGCCGGCCCTGCTGATCATCTTCCTTGCAGCAACCGGTCCCTTGCTGATCGTGCTGGTTTATTCGTTTTTGACGCCCGGCCCTTATGGCGACGTGAAGTGGCAATTCTCGCCCGAGGCCTGGACATCGGTGTTCATGGAACGCGACATCTTCGACGACACGCTTTCCATTGCTGCCGCCCATGTCACTATCTTCTGGCGCTCGATCAAGCTTGCCATCGTGACCACGATCGCTACTTTGGCGCTTGGTTTTCCTACTGCCTATTTCATGGCGACGCGCAGCGAGAAGACGCGCGATCTCTGGCTGTTCCTGATCACCATACCGTTCTGGACCAACTTGCTGATCCGCACCTTCGCGGTGCTGCAGATCATCCGCAACGAGGGGTTGATTAACACGGTGCTGCTCAAGCTCGGCATCATTTCGGCGCCGATCCAGATATTGTTCACCGATACGGCGATCCTGATCGGCATGGCCTATGTCTATCTGCCGCTGATGGTGCTGCCGATCTACGCCAGCATGGAAAAACTCGATTTCCGGCTGGTCGAAGCCGGCTACGATCTTTATGCGACACGCTTCCAGGTGCTCAGGCGTATCATTTTCCCGCTGGTCAAGCCGGGCGTCATCGCCGGCTCCATTCTGGTGTTCATTCCGGCGCTCGGCGCCTATGTCACACCGGTCCTATTGGGCGGCGGTAAGACCATGATGCTTTCCAACCTGATCGAGCTGCAGTTCGGACAAGGCCGCAACTGGCCGCTCGGCTCGGCGCTGTCGATCGCCGTCATGGTCATCGTCATGGTGGCGCTGCTCGCCTATGTGCGCAACACCGGCCGGTCGGAGATGCGTCATGGCTAGCAGCTTCGCAATCAAGCATCAGCCGGGATTCACCGCGATCGCCGCGACCTGCTTCGTCGTGCTCTATCTGCCCATCGTCGTGCTGGTCGTCTATGCCTTCAACGCCGCGACCTCGACGTCGGAATGGGGCGGCTTCTCGCTCAAATGGTTCCAGTCGGCGTGGCAGAACACGCAAGTCATCGACGCCACCGTGCGCTCCTTCCAGATCGGCGCCATCGCGGCGATCCTGGCCACGATCTTCGCCACCATGGCGGCGCTCGCCACCACGCGCACGCCGCCCTATCCCGGCCTGACCTTCAAATATGCCGCCATCAACCAACCTCTGATGGTGCCGGAGATCGTCACCGGCGTGGCGCTGCTGATCTTTTTCTCGCGCATCAAGATATTCACCGGCTATTCCGGGCTCGGCTACCTGATCGCGGCGCATACGGCCTTTTGCATTCCGTTCGCCTACCTGCCGATCCGGGCGCGGCTGGAGAACATGGACCTGACGCTGGAACGGGCCGCCGCCGATCTCTATGCGACGCCGTGGAAGACGTTCCGCCGCATCACCCTGCCGCTGCTTTGGCCCGGCATCCTGGCCGGATTGATGCTGGCCTTCGTAATCTCGCTCGACGATGTCGTCATCACCGAGTTCGTGAAATCGGGCGGCCAGGACACGCTGCCGACCTACATGCTTGGCCAGATACGTCGAGGCATAACGCCGGAGATCAACGCGATATCGACCGTGTTCCTGCTCTTGTCGGTCGCCATCGTGACGTTGTTTTTCTTCATCAGCAGGAAACGGGACTGAAAATCGAAAATGGGAGCTAAAACATGAACTGGAAGACATCAGCGACCGCCGTCGGGTTGGCGCTGCTCGCCTCGACAAGCGGCGCTTTCGCGGACGGCGTTTTGAACATCTACAATTGGGGCAACTACACCAGCCCCGACGTGATCAAGAAGTTCGAGCAGAAATACAACATCAAGGTGACCATCACCGACTACGATTCGAACGATACGGCGCTGGCCAAGGTTCGCCAGGGCGGCACCGGCTTCGACATCGCGGTGCCTTCGCAAACCTTCGTGCCGATCTGGATCAAGGAAGGCCTCGTTCAGGAGACCGATCCCGGCAAGATGGAGAACTTCAAGAACGTGGCGCCGGAATGGGCCAATCCCGATTTCGATCCCGGCCGCAAATATTCCGTGCCATGGGCCTGGGGCACGGTGGGTATCGTGGTGAACACCGATGTCTACAAGGGGCCGTCGGACAGTTGGGGCATCATCTTCAACACACCCGACGAACTGAAGGGCAAGGTCAACGTCGTGCCGGAAATGAACGACGTCATGTTCGCGGCAACCAAATATGTCGGCGCCGCGCAATGCGCCAGCGACAAGGAAACGCTGAAGAAGGTGCGTGACACGCTGGTTGCTGCCAAGCCGAACTGGATCGCGATGGAATACAATACCATCGAGAAAATGGGCGCCGGCGATTTCAAGGCGACCAGCGACTGGAACGGCTCGGCCCTGCGCCAGCGGCTGGCGAACCCCAAGATCCACTATTTCTATCCCAAGGAAGGTTTTGGCCTCTGGAGCGACAATGTCATGGTCCTGAAGGAAGCCAAGAATGTCGAGAACGCCAAGCTGTTCCAGAACTTCATCATGGATCCGGAAAACGCCGCCGGCCTATCCGCCTTCCACCGCTACGCCAACGGCATTACCGGTTCCGACAAGTACATGCCGGCCGATATGAAGGATGCGCCGGAAGTCATCATCCCGGAAGACGTCAAGGCGCATGGCGAGCTGCAAAAATTGTGTTCCGAGGACGTGCAGGCCATCTACAGCAAGATCTGGACCGAACTGCAGAAGTGACCGCATCGTGATGGACCCGGCGGCAGGCGCCCGCCGGGTCCATTTTGTCCGCATTTTTTAACGTCGCCTATCGGTGGCGACACTGAAAGCCGTGCATGCCATTGCCGCGGCGCTCGCCTGAACCTCAAAGAAATCCGCAGGACCACCATGGCCGGCAAGACCGCGTTCGAAACCAGATATGGCTTTGCCCGCAAGGAGGTGCTGCTCGGCAATTGGCGGGAAAGCCCGTTCAACCGGTGGTCGTTCCAGAATGTCGGCGAGCTGGTGCCGAGCGCTGCCGTGGCGGCACAGCCGGGCAGCAGCGAGGCGCCGGCGCAGGATTTCGGCGGGCTACTTGGCGAAAAGGTCGCTCTTGCAGGCGGCGCGGAGACGGTCGCGGCGTTTCTCGCGCGCTCCGATACCGACGCGCTGACGATCATGAAACGCGGCAAATTCGTCGGCGACTGGTTCGCGCCGCATATGGAGTTTGGGGCGCGCCACATCGTCTTTTCGATCAGCAAGTCGCTGACCGCCATTGTTGCCGGCATATTGGAAGGCGAGGGGATTTTCGATCCGCAGGCACCGGTAAGCCGCTATCTGCCCGAAGCCGCCGGCTCGGCCTATGGCGATGCGCGTGTGCGGCACGTGCTCGACATGAGTGTCAGCCTCGATTTCGAAGAGGCCTATCTCGATCCGGAAAGCGCCTTCGCCCGCTACCGCCGCGCCATGCTGTGGAATCCAGGCGGGGGCATCGAGAGCCTGGCCACTTTCCTCACGACGCTGCAGGGCCTGGCCGAGCCGCATGGCCGGACGTTCCGCTACCGTTCGCCCAATTCCGACCTGCTTGGCATCCTGCTCGAACGTGCGTCGGGCCGGCGCTTCGACGATCTGATGCGCGAAAAATTATGGGAGCCGCTCGGCGCCGTCGGCGACGCCTCGGTGACAGTCGACGTGGAAGGCACGGCGCGCACTGCCGGCGGCATTTCGGTGACGCCGCGCGACCTTGCACGCGTCGGCGAGATGATGCGGCAAGGCGGCGTGGCCAATGGCCGCCGCGTCGTGCCGGAAGCCTGGATGCGCGACACGACCGAAACTGGCGGTGACGCCGAGGCCTGGCGGCGCGGCACGATGGCGTTCCTGTTTCCGCGTGGCCGTTATCGCAACAAATGGTACCAGACGGGCGCGGCAAGCGGCGCCTTCTGCGGCATCGGCATCCACGGCCAGTGGCTTTACGTCAATCCGAAGGCCGAAATTGTGATCGCAAAGATGTCGTCGCAGCCGGTACCGGTCGACGATCCGCTCGATCTGGATATGATTTCTTTCTTCGAGGCGCTGAGCCGGATGGTCTGATCCATCCAGGCAGCCCGACCTTTCCTGTGGACCTCTCGCCGGGTTGAAAATGGCGCAGTTGGCGCGGCAGTGCTCTGCGCCTATGGTCGCTGCTCGTTTCGACTAGCGACAGGTACGACATGGCATCCGACATCAAGCGCATCGCAACTATCATAGCCGCCGAGATCGCCGCCCGGCCCGAGCAGGCCGCGGCAGCGATCGGCTTGCTCGATGACGGTGCGACCGTGCCGTTCGTGGCGCGCTACCGCAAGGAGGTCACCGGCGGCCTCGACGACACGCAGCTGCGCGACCTCGCCGAGCGGCTGGCCTATCTGCGCGAACTCGACGCGCGCCGCGACACCATCCTTGGTTCGATCCGCGAGCAGGGCAAGCTGACCGAGGAGCTCGAAGCAAAGATCGCTGCGGCCGGCACCAAGGCCGAACTCGAAGACATCTACCTGCCTTACAAGCCGAAGCGCCGGACCAAGGCCGAGATCGCACGCGAGCGCGGGCTCGGGCTTCTGGCGGAAGCTATTCTCGCCGACCGTACGGCTGTACCCGCCGAGCTGGCGCTGGCCTACATCAGCGAAAACGTGGCCGACGCCAAGGCAGCGCTCGAGGGTGCGCGCGACATCCTGTCCGAACAGTTCGCCGAGAATGCCGATCTGGTCGGCAGATTGCGGACCTACATGAAGGAACGCGCCTTCCTGCGCTCGCGCGTCGTCGACGGCAAACAGGAGGCCGGCGCGAAATTTTCCGACTATTTCGACCATGTCGAGCGCTGGACCAACGTGCCGAGCCATCGCGCGCTGGCCATGTTGCGCGGCCGCAACGAGGAGGTTCTGTCGCTCGACATCGAAGTCGATGCCGATGACGCCTCTCCGGTGAAACCGGTTGAGCGGATGATCGCCGACGCCCACGCCATCGGCCGCCAGTTGCCGGGAGACCGCTGGCTGATGGAGGTCGCCGGCTGGACCTGGCGCATAAAGCTGTCGCTGCACCTGACGCTCGATCTGATGCGCGATCTGCGCGAGCGGGCCGAAGAAGAAGCCATCCATGTCTTCGCCCGCAATCTCAAGGATTTGCTGCTTGCCGCGCCTGCCGGCTCGCGGCCGACGATGGGGCTCGATCCGGGCATTCGCACCGGCGTCAAGGTGGCGGTGGTGGACGGCACCGGCAAGCTGCTGGCGACGACAACGGTCTATCCGTTCCCGCCGAAGAACGATGTGCGCGGCGCGCAGGCCGAACTGGCCAAGCTCATCCGGCTGCACAAGGTCGAGCTGATTTCGATCGGCAACGGCACCGGCAGCCGCGAGACCGAAAGGCTGGTGGCCGACATGCTGGCTGACATGCCTGCCGGGTCCGGGCCGAAGCCGCTCAAGGTGATCGTCAGCGAAGCCGGTGCCTCGGTCTATTCCGCCTCGGCAGCGGCGGCAGCTGAATTTCCAGGCCTCGACGTGTCGCTGCGCGGGGCGGTGTCAATCGCGCGGCGCCTGCAGGATCCGCTCGCCGAACTGGTCAAGATCGAGCCCAAGTCGATCGGCGTCGGCCAGTACCAGCACGACGTCGATCAGTACCGCCTCGGCCGCTCGCTGGAAGCGGTGGTCGAGGATGCGGTCAATGCCGTCGGCGTCGATCTCAACACGGCCTCAGTGCCGCTTCTGGCGCGGGTTTCGGGTCTCGGCGCATCGCTGGCCGAGGCGATCGTTGCGCATCGCGATGCCTCCGGCCCGTTCGCCAGCCGCCGCGAACTGTTGAAGGTCTCCCGCCTTGGACCCCGCGCGTTCGAGCAATGCGCCGGCTTCCTGCGCATTCCAAACGGCAGCGAACCCCTCGATGCCTCGGCCGTGCATCCGGAAGCCTATGGCGTTGCCAAGAAGATCGTCGCGGCCTGCGGGCGCGACGTCCGCTCGCTGATGGGCGACAGCGCCGCACTCAAGGCGCTCGATCCGCGCGTCTTCGTCGATGAGCGCTTCGGCGTGCCGACGGTGCGCGACATCCTGGCGGAACTGGAAAAGCCCGGCCGCGATCCGCGCCCCGGCTTCAAGACCGCGACCTTTGCCGATGGCATCGACGACATCAAGGATCTGAAGCCCGGCATGCGGCTTGAAGGCACTGTCACCAATGTCGCGGCTTTCGGCGCCTTCGTCGATATCGGCGTGCACCAGGATGGGCTGGTGCACGTCTCGCAACTGGCCGATCGGTTCATCAAGGACGCGCATGAGGTGGTCAAGGCCGGCGACGTGGTCAAGGTGCGTGTCGTCGACGTCGATATCAAGCGCAAGCGCATCGGCCTGTCGATGCGCAAGGATGGTGACGGTGGCGCACCGAAGCCGCGCGACAATGGCAGCAGGCCGGTGCCGCGCGCGCCCGCGCCCCAACGCCAGCCGGAGCCGCCGGCGCAGCAGGGCGCGTTCGGCGCCGCTTTGGCCGATGCGTTGAAGCGGAAATAATTTCGCGAGCCGGCTGTGGCAGGTCAGACGGCGGCGCTCGACATTGATGATCCATCACCAATGCTCATGGATCGGCGAAGCTATTTCGTTTGATTTTTTCAGGACGGGAGCCGATAAGCCGCGCGTTTCAAGATTTCTGTTTCGATGCATGTCGTTATCCCCAAGCTGCGGAACACCCTCGGGTCAGGCCCGCGGGCAAGCTTTGGGCGACATGCATGAGTTTGGGAGACCGAGGGCCATGGCCGCCGACAAGAACGCATTCGTCTGGGATGATCCTTTCCTGATCGAGGACCAGCTTTCGGAGGACGAGCGCATGGTGCGCGATGGCGCCGCGGCGTTTGCCGCCGACAAGCTCGCTCCGAAGATCGAGGAAGCCTATCTCGAGGAGAAGACCGACGCCGGGATCTTCCGCGAAATGGGCGAGGCCGGTCTGCTCGGCATCACCATCCCCGAGGAATATGGCGGGCTCGGCGCCAACTACGTCACCTACGGGCTGGTCGCGCGGGAAGTGGAGCGGATCGACTCGGGTTATCGCTCGATGATGAGCGTGCAGTCGTCGCTGGTAATGTATCCGATCCATGCCTATGGCTCGGAAGAACAGCGCAAGAAATACCTGCCGAAGCTGGCGTCGGGCGAATGGATCGGCTGCTTTGGCTTGACCGAACCTGATGCCGGTTCCGACCCGGGCGGCATGAAGACGCGGGCCGAGAAGACTGCGAGCGGCTACAGGATCTCCGGCTCGAAGATGTGGATTTCCAACGCGCCGATCGCCGACGTGTTCGTCGTCTGGGCAAAGTTGTCCGACGAAAGTGGGGGCGCGCATGACAACCAGATTCGCGGCTTCGTCCTGGAAAAGGGCATGAACGGGCTGTCGGCGCCGAAGATCGGTGGCAAGCTGTCGCTGCGAGCCTCGATCACCGGCGAAGTGGTGATGGAAGGCGTCGAGGTGGGCGACGACGCGCTGCTGCCCAATGTCTCGGGTCTCAAAGGGCCGTTTGGCTGCCTCAACCGGGCACGCTACGGAATTTCCTGGGGCGCCATGGGCGCGGCTGAGGATTGTTGGCACCGCGCCCGCCAGTATGGCCTCGACCGCAAGCAGTTCGGCAAGCCGCTGGCCGGTACGCAGCTTTTCCAGAAGAAGCTCGCCGACATGCAGACCGAGATCGCGCTCGGCCTGCAGGGCAGCCTGCGCGTCGGGCGGCTGATGGACGAAGGCAAGATGGCGCCGGAGATGATCTCGCTCGTCAAGCGCAACAATTGCGGCAAGGCGCTCGACATCGCCCGCCAGGCCCGCGACATGCATGGCGGCAACGGCATCCAGATCGGCTACCACGTCATGCGCCACGCCCAGAACCTGGAAACCGTCAACACCTACGAGGGCACGCATGACGTGCATGCGCTGATCCTCGGACGGGCGCAGACCGGGTTGCAGGCATTCTTTTAGGGTTCAGGCTCCGCTTCCAGGATGCCCGTGCCTGGTATCTCCCCTCGCAAAGCGGGAGATCGGCAACTTTCGTCGACCATGCCACATTTTGTTCTTGCTTTGTGCCGGCAGCTATGCTACTAATTTGGGTATGGTGCTAATTGGCTCCAACGACCCGCCCGCCGAGGCGGGTTTTTCTTTTTCGCTCTTTTCGACGAAGCATCGCGTGTGCTGCCGATCATCGATATCGGCGGGAAGCGCCCGGTGCTGACCCGCCGGACTTCGGCTCTGCAGCGTTGCAACGTCTTGCCGCCACACTGCGGAATCCCGGGGTCGGCGCTCCGTTTCGTGAGCTATGAAAGCTGCTTGATTTAGGTGCAGCGCAACATCTCTGCTTGGAGAATGGTCAGCATTCGTGTCAGGGTTCAGCGAACTCCTTTTGAAACGCCGACTTCAGGGGCACCATGGCAATTCTGGCAGCCGTCTATCACCTGACCCATTACAAATACGACCGGCCGGTCGTCTTAGGCCCGCAAGTCATAAGGTTGCAGCCTGCGCCGCATTCCCGCACCAAGGTGCTCAGCCATTCGCTGAAGGTCGGGCCGGCAAATCACTTCGTCAATCTGCAGCAGGACCCCTACGGCAATTTCCTGGCCCGCTTCGTCTTTCCCGAGCCGGTGACGGAACTGAAGATCGAGGTCGATCTCGTTGCCGACATGACGGTCTACAATCCGTTCGATTTCTTCGTCGAACCGTCGGCCGAGACGTTTCCATTCGAATACCCCGAAGAGATCCGGGACGATCTGACCATCTATCGAACGCCGGAACCGGCGGGGCCGCTGTTGGAGGCATTCCTGAAAACCATCCCGCGCCACCCGACCAACACCGTCAATTTTGTCGTCGACCTCAATGCGCGGCTACAGCGCGAGATCGCGTATATCGTGCGCATGGAAACCGGCGTCTTCTCGCCCGAGGAAACGCTGGCCGCCGGCAAGGGATCGTGCCGCGATTCGAGCTGGCTCCTGGTGCAGATACTGAGGAACCTCGGCATCGCCGCGCGTTTCGTCTCCGGCTACCTGATCCAGCTCAAACCCGACCTCGTTGCGCTCGACGGGCCGCCCGGCACGGCGACCGATTTCACCGACCTCCATGCCTGGTGCGAGGTGTATCTGCCGGGCGCCGGCTGGATCGGCTTCGACCCGACCTCCGGCCTGCTCACCGGCGAAAGCCATGTGCCGCTCGCGGCAACGCCGCATTTCCGCAATGCCGCGCCGATTTCCGGCATGGCGAGCTTCGCCAATGTCGAGTTCGGTTTCGACATGCGGGTCGACCGCATCGCCGAGCATCCGCGCATCACCAAGCCGTTCTCCGACGAGAGCTGGCAGGCGCTCGACGCGCTGGGCGTCGAGGTCGATGCCGCGCTCCAGGCCGGCGACGTGCGGCTGACCATGGGCGGCGAGCCGACCTTTGTCTCGATCGACGATTTCGAGGCGGCCGAGTGGAACACGGCAGCCGTCGGGCCGACCAAGCGGGAAAAGGCCGATGCCCTGATCCGCCGGCTGCGCGAACGCTTCGCGCCGGGCGGCTTCCTGCATTACGGACAGGGCAAATGGTACCCCGGAGAAAGCCTGCCGCGCTGGACGTTCTCGCTCTACTGGCGCGCCGATGGCGAGCCGGTGTGGAGCGACCCGTCGCTGATCGCGCATGAAAAGAGCGAGGCGGATGTCGGACCGATGCAGGCCGAGAGCCTGCTGACGGCGATTGCCGACGAACTCGGCATCGACAAGACGATGGTCAGCGAAGCCTATGAGGATCCGGCCGAATGGCTGCTCAAGGAAGGCAAGCTGCCTGACAACGTCGATCCTTCCAATTCGAAGCTGGAGGACCCTGAGGAGCGCAGCCGCATGGCGCGGGTGTTCGAACGCGGGCTGACCAAGCCGTCGGGCTATGTGCTGCCTGTCCAGCGCTGGAACAGCCAGGCGTCAGGACCGCGCTGGCGCTCGGAGAAGTGGAAGACGCGGCGCGGCAGGCTGTTCCTGGTGCCCGGCGATTCGCCGGTCGGCTACCGCCTGCCGCTCGGCACGCTGCCTTACGTGCCGCCGGCGCAGTTTCCCTATATCGTGCCGGTCGATCCATCGCTGCCGCGCGGCCCGCTGCCGGCGCGCGAGGCGATCTTGCCCGGTTCTGTTTCTTCGCCGGCTGCGGCCGAACTGGAAGGCGCCGACGAAATGGCGCGACGCCAGCAGGCCGTTTCCTTCACGGCCGCCACCGGCCAGCAGGACCGTGTCGAACAGGAGATCACCGAGATCGGCGGCGGGGGGGGCCCGCCCCGGGGGGTGTAGCCCCCCGCCGCCCCGCGTTGTTTGTTTTTTAATCACGGCGCGCGGCGGGAGGTGTATATATATATCAGGTGGGCGGGGGGGG